>NZ_JADYXO010000011.1:0-153842 GCF_015864295.1 Pseudoalteromonas sp. NZS127_1
TTAGAACTCAATCTGTACGAGTGCCCACACAGATGATTGCTTTATATTGTTAAAGAACGTTTTGAGTCGCTTTAGCGTCTCAAGGGATGCGAATAATACACCCTTTATTTTTCGAGTCAACACTTAATTTTAAACTTTCTTTCGACAATTTAAAACCGAAGTTTTACTTAACTCTCTGAGTTGTTCCTGCCTCGCTATGCGTTGGCGTTTCCCGTCTCAGTGGGGTCGCATTATAGGGAGCGGCGGATTTTACGCAAGCGTTATTTGCATAAAATAGTAATTAAAATTAAGCCCCAAGCAAGCACACATGATAAGCACAAGTTACCCACAAAAACCTGTTGATAACTCTTGTTTTTACATAGCTAAACCATTCTATAGCTTTTAATTAAAACCTTAAAAATGCAAAAAGCACCTTATTTAGGTGCTTCTCAAAAGTAATAGTTATTAGAATCTAGGGTCTGTTTATCTTTCAAGGTTAAATTTGCAGCAGCCTGTTTAGTATTCAGGCAAGGCAGAGCCTATGTAGTGTGGTTACTCCCCATAAATAAGCGATAACGTAGCATTAATGCCAAACAGGCGCTGCCCAAAGGGTTCTTCCTAGGGGCTATTTACTCTTTGTTACTCGGTTTTTACTTATTCTTACATGGATGTAAGGCAGTAGGGTAACGCAGGAGCAATTACCGAGCCCGCTAGGTTACAAATCTCGCGCCGCGATTAAACACCCCCTAGTTTGAACAAATTTTAATCCGCAAAGAGCAACAGACCCTAGTATAAAATACTATATAACTTGCGACGATACTTTGCTGCGAGCGCATCACCATCGGGTAAAGAGGCAATAATGGCTAAAAAGCTTGGTTTCGCTTCATTGAAATTCAGATCTTTTTGCAGCACTGTAAATAGTATATCCAATGCTTCTTCTTTTCTGCCTGCTTCATTGAGTAAAATACTGAGCTCTTCTTTTAATTCTAGGTCATTTGGGTACTTTTCTACTTGTTGTTGCTTTTCTTTAATCTCTGGTGAGTCTTTTGCTTCAAGCGCAGCTTCGCATTTTTCTTTTATATTATTAAAGTAAGCATCTTGCTCTTGTACGTCTATTGTATTTATAAGCGCTTGGGCTTCATCTACCTTGTGAATTTGAATACATATGTCTGCAAGCACTAATTTGATGCGTGCATTACCGCTGTCTATTTCATAAGCTTGCTTTGCATAATTAAATGCAGCATTTAAATCTGACTTTAATAACGCTTGTTTTGCTTGCTCTAACAGTAAGTCTTGTTGCGCAGGTAAATGCTTTGCTAGGGCTTCGCGTATTTGTGCCTCACTTTGAACACCTGCAAGTAAATCTACTGGTGCAGAGTCTTTTAATAATACAAGCGTAGGCAGAGTTTGAAGACCAACTTGTTGCGCAAGTTGAGAAGCGAGTGCTTGCTCTGCATCGCAATCTAGGTTTGCTACTACTATATAGCTTGCATATTCAGCCGCTACTTTATCTAAAATTGCAGCCTGTCCGATGCAGTCAGGACTTTGAGGAGAGAAAAAGTTAAGCAACACCAATTTTTGCTGTGATGTTTCACCGAGTACTTGTTGAAGGTTTTGTGCATTAATACTAACTATGTTGCTCATTGAATTGATTGCCATATTCATCTATTTAGGTTTTTATATGGTGGTGAACATAATAATTACAAGTCATATACCTAAATCATCCGGTATACATATTCAACAATGAGGGAAAACATGAAATTAACTTATCTAAGTGCAATACTTTTATTAGCAAGCCCATTAGTACAAGCAAATGGACTCGATTTGAATTTAAGCAAAGCCATGCCAGCTATAGAAAAGTTTTACCTCGATTTACACCAATCGCCAGAGCTTTCTTATCACGAACAAGAAACGGGTAATAAAATAGCGGATAAATTAACTCAGCTGGGTTTTAAAGTAACAAGTAATGTAGGTGGCTTTGGTGTTGTCGGCATTTACAAAAACGGAAACGGTCCAACCGTGATGATCCGTACTGACACCGATGGCTTACCTATTATAGAGCAGACAGGAAAATCCTATGCCTCAAAAGTTAAAGTAATTGACGAGCATGGTGCTAAAGTAGGTGTAATGCACGGTTGTGGCCACGATATTCACATGAGCTCTTTTATTGGTACTGCTGAGCAATTAATAGTACACAAAGATCAATGGAAAGGCACTTTGATGATGGTTGCACAGCCTGCCGAAGAAGTTGGTGGGGGTGCTAAAGCCATGTTAGGCGAAGGACTATTTAGTAAATATGAAAAACCTGATCATATAATTGCGTTACATGTAAGTGCTAGCGTCCCCGCTGGTAAGATATCAATGAAAAATGAATACACTATGGCAAGTGTAGATTCTGTCGATATTACAATAAAAGGTAAAGGTGGTCATGGTGCTTATCCGCATACAACTATAGACCCTGTGATTATAGCTGCACGCACAGTACTTGCTCTGCAAACAATCACAAGCCGAGAACTTTCACCGCTAGAGCCTTCGGTTATTACGGTTGGGTCTATTCATGGTGGCTCAAAACATAATGTGATTTCGGATGAAGTAAAACTACAACTCACTCTCAGAAGCTATAACCCAAATGTTAGAAGTGCTCAAATAGC
This sequence comes from Pseudoalteromonas sp. NZS127_1, assembly GCF_015864295.1. Classification (NCBI taxonomy): domain Bacteria; kingdom Pseudomonadati; phylum Pseudomonadota; class Gammaproteobacteria; order Alteromonadales; family Pseudoalteromonadaceae; genus Pseudoalteromonas; species Pseudoalteromonas sp. NZS127_1. Next base: position 2,631 of record NZ_JADYXO010000011.1, read on the forward strand.
AGCAATAAAACGAATCACGGCAGGTATTGCACAAAGTGCTGGCCTAAATGAATCAAACTACCCTGTAGTATATGTACATGAAGATGAATCTATTCCATCTACTTATAATAACCCTGCACAAACAGACATTGTTAGAAACTCTATTGCCAGCGCAATTGGTGATACTAATGTGCTTGAAACACAAGCTGTAATGGCGGGTGAAGACTTTGGCCTATACGGACGCACCGATGAAAATATCCCGATTACCTTATTTTGGCTAGGAGGTGTAAACCAAGCACAATATGCAGATTCGATAAAAACAGCTGAAGTACTCCCTTCCCTACACTCTAGTAAATTTGCACCAGATTATAAAGTTGCTATCCCTACCGGAATAAAAGCAATGAGTAACGCTGCTGTTGCTTTATTTAATAAGTAACCTGAATTCTGGATAATAAATCTATCTCAAGTAGAGTTCAGGTTAAGTAATATCGTTTAATAAAATGGCTCTGTAGCTAACTAGCAACAGAGCTTTTTTTATAACTCGACTTTTTAAAGGTCGCTTTTCCACCTCGTTTAGCAAAGCGTTTTTTAGGTGAGCTTTTTGGTAACCTTGCAAATGCATTGCTATCGCAGTTTGCTGCTAATTGTACAAACCCATTTAGCTCAGCAAGTAAAGGCTGTAAAAATTGCTGATAACTCATTACTTGCTGCGCGATATCACCTAAGCTCGATTCCCACTTTGCGGTTAAATCAGGACTCGCTAAACCTTGTGGTAATACGCTAATAAGGGCAAGTCCCGTTTCGGTCGCTCTAATTGACTTACCTTCACGTTTTAAAAAGCGCCGCTTGAATAGCAACTCGATTATTCCCGCACGTGTTGCCTCAGTCCCTAAACCATCAGTGTCTTTTAATACTTTTTTAATTTGTGGATCTTTAACATAACGGCTAATGCCCGTCATCGCAGCCAATAATGTAGCGTCGGTAAAATAAGCAGGAGGTGATGTATGCTTTTCGACCACTTCGCCTTGCTCACAAAAAAGAGGCATACCTTTAGTTAAAGGAGGTAACGTAGCTTCATCTTTTAATTCAGACTTACCCATTAATACCTTAAAGCCCAGGCTTACATCTTGTTTTGCATTTGCTTTAAATAATCCGCCAGCGATTGTTATCTCTGCTTTAGTTTCGTTATATATATAGTCGGGATAAAACTGAATTAGGTAATGGCGGCTTATTAATTGATATACCTTCGCTTCGTCACCGTTCAAACTCGCTGACTTTAACTGCTTAGCCGTAGGCACAATGGCATGATGCGCAGCCACTTTTGAATCGTTAAAACATTTACTACGCTTTTTTACATCAGCCCCGTTTACTAATTCACTGCTTTGCCCACCATTAGCACTTATAGCTTTAAAAATAGCTGATGCATCTTGATGGTGATCTTTAGGTAAATAACGATTATCCGAGCGTGGGTAAGTAATTAATTTATGACGTTCGTAAAGTATTTGGCAAATATCCAACACTTTTTGAGCTGGCATACCAAATGCTTTAGCCGCATCTATTTGCAGTGCAGATAGGTTATACGGTAATGGAGCACTTTGTTTTTTTTGTTTTTGGTCAAGTGAAGTAAGCTCAGCACTTTGCTTTGTAATGCGTGAAGCAACATTTTGTGCGAGTGCTTTGTTAAGTATTCGCCCTTCTTCATCTTGATGTGGCTCACATGCTTTACTAGGAACCCACTTAGCTATGAATGGCTGGTTATCTGGAGTAAGTAAATGCGCCAGTACATCGTAAAAAGGCTTAGATACAAAGTGTGCTATTTCGTTATCTCTATTAACAACAAGACCTAAAATAGGGGTTTGTACTCGCCCTACCGAAAGCACATTACCAAACCCTGCTTTTTGCCCAGCTAGTGTGTATGCACGTGTTAAATTCATACCAAATAGCCAATCAGCACGAGAGCGCGCTAAAGCAGATACACTTAACGGAATAAAATCTCGATTAGAACGCATAGTACCCAGTGATTTTTTTACCGCCGATAAGTTTAAATCACTAATGAGTAAACGTTGCGTACTCTGCTTTTTAGCCTGACTTATTTTAGCTTCTTCAATTACTTGATCGACTAGTAGCTGGCCTTCACGGTCTGGATCGCCAGCGTGAATAAGTTGCGAGGCTTGTTTAATTAATTTTTTTAAAACAGTGAGCTGTTTGCGAGTTTTGGTTTTGGCTTTTAACTTCCACTGTTCAGGTATTATAGGTAAGTGTTCAAACTGCCACTTTTTAAAGCGCTCATCGTAATCATCGGGTTCTGCTTGTTCTAGCAAATGTCCAATACACCACGACACACAATCGCCATTAGCGACTTCTATATAACCATCATATTTTTTATGTGGTTTTGGTAACGCATCAGCAATAGCGCGTCCAAGTGAAGGTTTTTCTGCAATGTAGAGTTTCATAGCCTGCTCATCACTGTTTATATAAACAGTAGTCTAGCACAGCTATTTTAAAGGAGGGAACTTTTTGTAACTATTGGCTAGCTGGGCTTTTTTTGTCTTTTGTTAAAATATAAATAAGCGGAAGATAACAAACAACAACGGTGCCTATATTAATAAATGGCAATAAGGTTTTATAAATGTATGTACTATAAGAAAGATCCCATAAATGGCGGTCGACTAATCTAAATAGCTGTAAAATTGGTGCCATAATAACAACCAATTGACCTAATACGCATTGCCATAAATAAACCTTATCTTTTAAACCCAGATATGCGATGAGTGCCATCCAAGCAATATCATTAAAGGCCCAAACAAGGTATCGATAAACATAAATCCCATTATCAAACTCTTTCAAGTAAGGATGAATAATGGTTCCATATAAAAAAAAAGCGGCTGTAATTAAAGCGAAACGCAGGGCCAAATAATCTTTTCTAAAATAAAAGATGAAAATAGCAGGGCTTAAAATAAACACCCAACTAGTATCTAATATCAATATAGTCTTTAAAAACCATTCAGGCATTAGAGTTAATCAAGTTTTTTTTCATCATCGTCATTACCACCGCCATTTCCTGGCATATGACTAAACTTATCGACCTTTTTCATAAACTATTCCGTTACATTTGTTAAAGAAAGCATACTTTATGATAAATAAGTGTGTTTGCCAATAAAAGTTATCTTACATCTATAGGAGCTGACTCTTTTGCTTTACCTTGTAATATAGATATTTCTACTCGGCGATTCCTGCGGCGATCTTCATCGGTGTCATTCGGTACAAGTGGTCGTGTTTCAGCTCGACCAACCACCATCATTCGGGTTTTATCAAATCCTTGGACTTTTTGCAGTTCACTTGCAACGGCTACAGCACGCTTTGATGATAGGTCCCAATTATTAATATATAACTCATTCGATACCTGAAAATCATCTGTATGGCCAGATACTGTTATTTCACCGGGTACATCTTTTAACAGCACACCGATATCTTGAATTATAGGTTTAAACTTAGGTTGTAAAAATGCACTACCTGAAGGAAATGAACCATTCTCTCTAATGCGAATAATTATTTGCTGCCCTAAAGACTCAAGCTCAATTGCGCCATCGATTATTTGCTTTTCAAGCTGCTGCGCTATCTTTTTAACAAGCTCGTTAGTTTGCTCCTGATCGGCTGCTGAAGTTGCTTGCTCAGAAGATTCTTCTTGTGAGGTACTACGAGATTCGCCACCGCGTTTATCCCCGCGCTGTTCTTGCCTGCCGCCTGCTGAGCTTTCATCGCCAGCCTGAAACTCTAACATTTGTTGAGTCATTTCGACTGTTTGCTGCTGAATGGTTTCTATTGGGGTTGGCTCTGGTTTACCTGGGGTAAACTCCATGGCAATAACAGAGGTCCCTTTAGGGATGTCTTTTACTTCAATTTTATTCTGCACACCAAAAGCAAACTTCATAGAGCCCGCAATTTGTTTAAACTTAAGTACATCCATTTCTGAAAACGCGAGCAAGAGTACAAAAAAGCACATTAACAGTGACATTAAATCGGCAAACGTTCCCATCCATGCAGGTAGACCTGGTGGTGGGCATTTGCACTCTTGATCAGACATAGTTACTCCTCGGTATCTACTTTGCGTTTAGATTCAGCTAAGTAATTTTTCAAAATACCTTCGATTACTTTTGGATTCTGACCATCTTGTATACCTAAAATAGCATCCAAAATTAAACGCTGATTCATAGCTTCCTCATCTTTACGCAGTTCAAGTTTTACCTGAATAGGAATTGCCACTACATTGGCTAAAAACGCGCCATATAAAGTTGTTAATAGTGCTACTGCCATTGCAGGACCAATTGCCTTCGGGTCATCCATGTTAGACAACATTGCAACCAAACCAATTAGAGTACCAATCATGCCCATTGCAGGCCCTATATCAGCTAACGACTTAAATAAACCCGCGCCCAATTCATGGCGAGTCGTAGTTAGAGAAATATCTTTTTGAAGTGTAGCGCGAACTACATCTGCATCATGGCCATCAACGAGCATATCGACGCCTTTGCGCATAAAGGGGTTTGGAATTTCAGCTTCTTCGAGTGCTAAAAAACCGCCTTTACGAGCTGAATCAGCAAGTTCTACTGCTTTTTCGATAAGTATTTCTGGCGTTTCGATTTTAAACATAAACGCTTTGGCAACAACTTTACCTATCCCCAAAAATTGCGACATAGTGAAGTTTGATAAAACAATAAAGAGTGAACCACCAAATACAATAACCACAGACGGGGTATTGTAAAACATAGCCATTTCACCGCTACTACTCATAAACATAGACATGACAATTAAGCCAATTGCGCCTAGGATCCCGATTATGGTTGCTAAATCCACATTTCCTCCAGAAGTTTCATGCTTAATGGCCTTATCATAAACTTTTATTATTAACTGCTTATCGGCAACATATTGAATTGCTTAAGCCATTTTTATAAATAAACATAAAAAGCAGCCTTTAGCACTATCTTAGGTCAAGTTATAAGGGCTACCTAATTATCAATTGATTTATTAAACCAACAGACCGCTATTAAGGCTTTATTAATGCACTTGAAATATAATTTAACGTTATAAAGGTAAAAAACCAATATCATCCTTTGACCTAGTTTAGCATTCCCCCTAAAATTGACCCTAAATTTATTATGTAAGCTGAAATAAAGATGGCGACTAAAAAACCTGAAAACTTAAGTTTCGAACAAGCACTAGAAGAATTATCTACAATCGTTAGTGACATGGAACAAGGTGACTTATCGCTTGAGCAATCGTTAAAGCAATTTGAGCGTGGAATTGCATTAGCAAGTGCTTCATCAGGGAAATTACAGCAAGCAGAACAAAAAGTATCAATTTTGATGGGGAATGGCGAAAAGTCAGTACTTACAAATTTTGATAATGATATGGAATAGCTGTGAGCATAAAAAATCATATTGAACGTGCTCAAAAAGATGTAGTAGCGACCTTACAACAGCATTTTAACCAGCCTCTAGATACAGAAGAAACGGTAAAGAACGCCACCCAGTATGGATTATTTAATGGCGGTAAAAGATTACGTCCATTTTTAGTTTATGCCACAGGTAAAATGCTCGGCGCAAACCATCAAGACTTAAACGTACTTGCTGCTGCAATTGAGTGTATTCATAGCTATTCGTTAGTCCATGATGACTTACCAGCAATGGATGATGACGACTTACGCCGCGGACGCCCTACTTGTCATATAGAGTTTGGCGAGGCAAATGCAATTTTAGCCGGTGATGCTCTTCAAACTCTTGCTTTTGAGCTTATTGCGAATCACAAATTTGAATGCTCATCGCAAACACAAGTAAAAATGATTGCTACACTTGCCCATGCATCAGGCCTTCAGGGTATGGTTGGCGGACAAGGCCTTGATATAGCAGCAACTGATAAAGTAATTACCGTACAAGAGCTTGAGCGAATACATAAGCTAAAAACCGGGGCTCTAATTAATTGCGCAATTACACTTGGTGCACTGTGCAGTGAAAAGGCTGATCAACAAACCTTAGAAAATTTAAGTGTTTTTGGGTATGCTATAGGGCTAGCATTTCAAGTACACGACGACATTTTAGATGTTGAAGGCGATACAGTTATTTTAGGAAAGCCACAAGGCTCCGATATTGCCGCGAATAAAGCGACATATCCGGCGTTATTAGGTATGCTAGGCGCTAAAGAAAAGGCGCAAAATTTAATACAACAAGCCCATGAAGCGTTAGCAAATATAGATGCTGACACAACACTTCTTGCGTCGCTAGCAAATTACCTAATTGAGCGTGACCACTAATTTTTGCTCATACGTATTGCAATTAGCACTGACATTATTACTCAACATTAATTATTCGTAAAAGCTTTGAATTAATTAATGTTAGCGAAGGATATATATAAAACCATGACACTTGATAGTAGCAAGTATCCATTACTTAATTTGGTTGACGAGCCAGCCCAATTGCGTGACTTAGCGCAAGACAAACTCCCTGCATTTAGCAATGAGCTGCGCGATTATTTACTCAACTCAGTATCGCAAAGTAGCGGTCATCTAGCGTCTGGTTTAGGGACGGTTGAACTAACCGTTGCGCTGCATTATGTTTATAACACTCCAGACGATCGCCTAGTTTGGGATGTGGGTCATCAAGCTTATCCGCATAAAATTCTTACTGGTCGTCGCGAGCAAATGCACACCATTCGCCAAAAAGACGGTTTACACCCTTTTCCTTTTCGCGATGAAAGCCAATACGATACGTTTAGCGTAGGCCATTCAAGCACCTCTATTTCAGCTGCCTTAGGTATGTCTATTGCTGCACAAAAAGAAGGTAAAGGTCGAAAGTCTGTAGCCATTATTGGTGACGGAGCTATAACCGCAGGCATGGCATTTGAAGCGATGAATCATTTAGGTGATGTAAAATCAGACATGCTTATTATTTTAAATGATAACGAAATGTCGATTTCTGAAAATGTTGGCGCATTAACAAATCACTTTGCTCGAATTTTATCAGGTAGCTTTTATACTAACATTCGTGAAGGTAGTAAAAAGTTACTCTCAGGAGTGCCTCCGGTAAAGCAACTTGCCAGTAAAATGGAAGAGCACATTAAAGGCATGATGATCCCGGGTACCTTCTTTGAAGAATTAGGCCTAAATTACATTGGTCCCATTGATGGTCACGATGTAAACATGCTTGTAGATACATTACGTAATATGCGTAATTTAAAAGGCCCACAGCTTTTACATATAAAAACGCAAAAAGGTAAGGGCTATAAACCGGCTGAAGCCGATCCTATTGGCTATCATGGTGTACCAAAATTCGATCCGAGCACAACTAGCCTACCTAAATCTAAACCTAGTGCTGCTACTTTTTCAAAAGTATTCGGCGATTGGTTATGTGATATGGCCGAACAAGACAGCAAGTTAATGGCTATCACGCCTGCAATGCGCGAAGGTTCAGGCATGGTACGTTTTTCTAAAGAGTTTCCAGATCAATACTTTGATGTGGCCATTGCTGAGCAGCATGCGGTTACTTTAGCTGCTGGCTTTGCCTGTGAAGGTTTAAAACCTGTTGTTGCTATTTACTCAAGCTTTTTACAACGTGCGTATGACCAATTAATACATGATGTTGCACTGCAAAACTTACCTGTATTATTTGCCATTGACCGCGCTGGTATTGTGGGAGCCGATGGTGAAACTCACCAAGGTGCGTACGATTTAAGCTTTATGCGCTGCATTCCAAATATGGTAATTATGGCACCAAGCGATACCAACGAGTGCCGTCAAATGCTGTACACCGGCTATAAAGCAAATTGCCCAGTTGCTGTTCGTTACCCTCGCGGTAGTGCAGGTACTGCAGACATTGAAAGCACTATGCAACTGCTTGAAATAGGTAAGGCAGATACAATTAAGAACGGCAGTAAAATTGCCATTTTATCGTTCGGTACATTACTTGAAAATGCACAGCTTGCTGCAGATGAATTAGATGCAACGCTTGTTAATATGCGTTTTATTAAACCACTTGATACCGCACTTTTAAATGAGCTTGCAACTAGCCACGATGTAATTGTTACGCTTGAAGATAATGCGATTGCTGGCGGTGCCGGCTCTGCAGTTAACGAATTCTTAGCAACGCAAAAAGCTGATATTAATATCCTTAACTTAGGTATTCCTGATGAGTTTATTAAACACGGCACCCAAGATGAAATGCACGATGAAATGGGGTTAGGCGAGCAAGGAATATTAACCGCTATTAAAGCGTTTATTAATTAACTTCCTATACATCTAAAGTTGAGCATATTAAAAAAGGAGCCTAGGCTCCTTTTTTAATATCAAATATTGCTGATCAGCGCATCCACACTTTAATATCAGCTAGGCCATTGCTTTGTAAAATACCTAATTGTTGATCAACGTTAGAATTTTGTTCAAACTCAAATGCATCAAGCTGATCATCAAACGTAATATTTGCAACACCATCACCACCGCGCTTTTTAACTTGGTGTAGTGAAATATCAGCTAGGTTAATAGATGTTTCCCAGCTAATTACCTGCCCACCCAAAAGTGGTAATGGATAAAATGACCAACCAATTGATGCCGTGATATTAGTTGTTTTTCCATTTGGTAATTGGAATAAATTAGCCGCTATTACTTTACAAAGATCTGAAGCATAGCTGTCTATTTTATTGCATTTAAAATCACGTAATAATAGTAAAAACTCATCACCACTCCAACGTGCCACATAGTCAGAGCCCTGCGTACGCGAATTTAATAATGCAGCCATTTGCTGTAAGCAGCTATCACCTGCAATTGGGCCATAGGCATCATTGATACGGCTGAAATTATCAAAGTTAATAATTACCAGCACCAGTGACTTGCCTTGTGCCTGCAGCGATTGTGAATTACGTTGAAAGTGTTCAATATCTTTAGGGAGTTGATCAAACAAAAAGCGACGGCTACGCAGCCCTGTTAACTCATCTGAGTGACTAACTAATTTAAGCTGTGAATTCACTTGGCCTAATTTATCATTAGCTTGACGAAGCTCTAAGGTACGCTCGGTGATCAAGCCCTCTAATGCTTCTTGTTTTCTACGCTCTTGCGCTCTAAACACCCAAAAAATAAGGTAGAAAAGCAAAATAAAGCCACTGGTAATTAAAAGCCTAAAGTAAATAGTTTCGTCAAAGCGCTCAGGCACTACAAAACCGTATTCTACTTCTTGCGCTTTAGTCCAGTCTTCACCTTGGCGCTTCGCTTCTAATTGAAACAAAAACGAGCCTGGAGGCAAGTTAGTATAAATAGCTTCACGTCGCGTATTAGCATAGCGCCAGTCACTATCTAAGCCACTTAGTTTATATCTAAATTCAATACTGTTTGGTGCATAATAATCAATAGCTGTGTAAGTTAGCGTTATATCACGCTCGTCTGTTTCTAATGATGGTTTTTTACCAAGCGCAGCGGTGGTTAAATGACGAAGTGGTGTTGTTATTGTTTCTATTGTTGGCTTTAATGCAAGCACACCAAATAGCTCTACATTTTTAGGTATTTCAACAACACCTTGTAAGCTTGGGTACCAAATAGAATTGCCGGTGTCTGCTACCGCATCATGCCCAAGTCCACTACAACATTGATTCGCTTTACCATCGAGTTGACGGTCAAAAGATGAAATCACTTCTTCAACTTTTAAGCTTTTTATCTCTGTTTTAAATTGCTCTACAGGCATTCTGTAAACACCTTTCATGGTGCTTACCCAAACATGTTTTAACTTTTCATCATATTCTAGGCTAAATATAGACCCATACGGTAAACCATTAGCTGCATCGAGTTGACGCCACTGCCCTTGCGTACTTCTGTAAAAAAGCCCATCGTTAAGAGAGCCGATTAAAATACCCACGCCATCTATATGTAGCACGCTAGTTACGTATGCACTTTCAAGTGTTGTTTGGTCACCAATTTTTTCAATGCCACGGTCTGTAAAGTAATATGCGCCTTTACTAGTACCAATCACACCAAAGTTTGTTTTATCCAATACGTAGGTAATAAACTTACTACCTAAAAAAGCGTTATATGCAAAAGGCGTTAAACCAGCATAATTTAATCGATATAAACCGCGTCCGGTACCAATCCAAAAACCGCCTTTACTAGAGCGACTTATTGCAAATACCGGGTTATCGCGAAGCGCTCGACCAGGGACGGTATAAAGTGTCTTGTTTTCAAAAACAAATAAGCCGCGCCCCGTGGCTATATATAATCGCTCACCATCGAATTGTAGATCGTGTACTGACGCGTATCCATATTTACTACTTGGAACTAAATTAATAAAACTTTTATCTAAATCGAAATAACCAATGCCGCTTTTGTTAGCAACCCACAGTTTTCCATCTGGAGCTTGGCTAATAGCCATAACAGACTCGGTCATATCTGAAACTGCTGAATGCCTTTCTACCCGCCCTTCATGGGCAAGCCATAAGCCTTCACTAAAACTTGCTAACCAAACGTTATTTTTATCGTCTCTAAAAATATCAGCAAACCATATGCTTTGATCAAGTTGGCTTGGTTCTACCCATTGCCACTCACCGGTTTTATCTCTAAATAATAAACGTCCATAAGTCGAAACCCATAAGCCACCATCGGTATCACTCATAAACTTATAAACGGCTGAGTTATTTGCATTTGGTAAAGGAAAAGGTCTTAGTTCGTCATCTAAATCTAAAAAGTATGCACCTAGCTCAGAGGCTATATACAAATTACCGTTTAAGAATGATAAATCGTGCACTATGGTTTGCGCTAAGCGCTCTGGTAACGATATTTTAGCGGTAAGCTCTAAACGTAGTTTAGAGAAATCTGATGAGTTTTTAGTAAGGCGTAATAAATGACGATCATTAACTAGCCAAATACCTTCTGGAGAGAGTGCCATTTGGCTAACAGAGCCAACAATTTGGGTAATTACGGTAGCATTAACAATAGGTAGGGGGCCATTTACTTGAGTGCGTAAATCAACTTGCCCTCTATCTACATAGTATAAACCATTAGCCGCAATCCATATGCTGCCTTTGGAGTCCTCAAGAATATCTCTTACTGGACCTTTAATATTAAACTCTTGTGCTGCAAATGTGGCAGGATTAATAACTACCAAGCCACTTTTAGTACCTACCCATAATAAGCCACTAGAATCGACTAAAAGTTTATTAATACCATTACTAGGCAAGAACGGGCTATTTTGCGTGTTGTAGTTTGTAAATGTTGTGCCATCAAAACGGCTTAAGCCAAACTGAGTACCAAGCCACATATAGCCTTGCTGGTCTTGTACTACGCTTTTAAGTGATTGCGAAGGTAGACCATCTTTTATATTCCATTGCTTAACTACGTAATCACTAATTGAAGCCCAACTTGGTGTCGCGCACAACATCAGTACACAAACCAGTAAAAATCGCATCATATTGCTGCCACCTAGTTAAACAAATCAAATATAAAAAATTAAAAGGGTAGTAAACCCACTTTTATTAGCGCCTGTAAGCATATAAGCGAAAAAACGCCCGCAAGTATATCATCGGCCATAATACCTAAACCACCATGTACTCGTTTGTCTAGCATACGGATTGGGCCAGGTTTTGCTATATCAAAAAAGCGAAATAACAAAAAACCAACGAGTAATGTTTGCCAGCTAAGTGCTGCACCAATCATTGTAATGTAATAACCTGCCACTTCATCCCATACAATAGCAGGATGGTCGTGCACGCCTAAATCATCAGCCGTTTTACCGCAGGCCCATATACCAAATATACTGATCACTACGGCAAACACAATTTGCAACCATAGCGGATAATACATAGTCATAAAAATGAATGGCAGTGCAGCAAAAGTGCCAAATGTACCAGGTGCTTTAGGGGCTAACCCAGTACCAAAACCCAAACCAAAAAACTGATGTGGGCGCTTTAGATTAAACTTTCGGTTTTTGTTCAAACCAGCTCCTTTGCAAAATGCTCAAAACCTTGCTGCTTAAAATCAAACTTTTCACCGTTGTGTAAAAGTTCAATTTGACCATCGCCACTTTTAATTTGGCCTATGCATGTTGCATCTACACCATATTGACGCAGTTTTATATCTAGCATACTTTTATTGCTATCAGGTACAGTAAAAATCAATTCGTAATCATCACCGTAACTTAGAATAAATGGCAGCTGCTGATTAAAATCAAGGCTTGCTTGCATTGCATCTGAAGTCGGAATACTTTCAATATTCACAACTGCATTTACTTGCGACATATCAAGTATATGACTTAAATCAGCGATTAAACCGTCCGATACATCAATAGCCGATGATGCAAGGCCTCGCAATACCTGCCCAGCAGCAACACGCGGTGTTGGAAAGTCAAAGCGCTTATTTAAGTACTTTAAATGCTCTGGCTCAATACTTATACCTTGTTTGCGAGACTCAATTGCAAGTCCAGCGTCACCTAGCGGACCTGTAACATAAATCCAATCACCCACTTTCGCACCACTACGGCGAAGTGCAGTCCCTTCTGGTACAGTCCCTTTTGCACAAATAGTGATAGTTAATGGACCCTGAGTAGTATCGCCACCTATAATTTGCACATTAAAGTATTCTGCAATTTCATGCATGCCTTCAGTAAACTCTTCAATCCACTTTGGGTCAATACTTGGCAAGGTTAACGCAACTGAAACCCACGTTGGCTCAGCGCCCATGGCCGCTAAATCACTTAAATTAACAGCAAGCGCTCTGTGGCCTAATGCACGAGGGGAAATATCATCAAAAAAGTGTACGCCAGCAACAAGAGTATCTGTTGTAACGGCAAGTTGGCAGTTTTGTGGAACGGTTACTAAAGCGCAATCATCCCCTATACCTAGGTTTACATCACGACGGGTGATCCCGCGACCTTTAAAGTAGCGGTTAATTAATTCAAATTCCTTCATACACAAAAAAGCCGGCCTATGCCGGCTCCCCTCTTTAACGGTTACTTACTTGCGTAAATGCTTAACAGCTTTATCAAGTACACCGTTTACAAATTTATGGCTGTCTTCAGCGCCAAATATTTTGGCCAGCTCGATACCTTCGTTGATAGCAACTTTATAAGGTACATCGTCGCGGAACTTAAGTTCATAGCTGCTTAAACGTAAAATTGCGCGCTCAACCATATCTAAGTCATTAAACGGACGTGTTAAATGTGGCGATACAGCTTCATCTAGTTGCTTGTAATTTACAGCAACACCTGTCGCTAGGTCTTTAAAGTATTCAACATCAATTTTAGTAACGTCTGTTTCGATCAACATTTGTTGTTCGATATCGGCAATTAAATTGCCACTTATTTGCCAAGAATAAACGGCTTGGAGTGCTAAGATACGTGCTTTACGTCTTGCTGCTGGTTTCACAAAAATTCCTTAAACTTAAATTTTATCTAACACATTAACCATTTCAAGCGCGCCTAAAGCAGCTTCGCCGCCTTTATTGCCCATTTTGGTGCCAGCACGCTCAATTGCTTGTTCAATGCTTTCTGTGGTTAATACGCCAAATGCAACCGGGATATCATACTCAAGTGATACTTGCGCAAGACCTTTGTTTGATTCGCCAGCAACTAGGTCAAAGTGTGGTGTACCACCTCTGATCACTACGCCTAATGCGATGATTGCATCATACTCTTTTTTTGCCGCAACGCGTTTAGCCGCTAAAGGTAATTCTACCGCGCCTGGTACATAAATAACGGTAATGTCGTCATCAGATACGCCGCCAGTGCGTTTTAGCTCATCAACAGCACCTGCAAGGAGGCTGCTGCCAATAAAGTCATTAAAACGAGAAATGACAATGGCAAATTTCTTGCCTGGAGCGTACTTACTACCTTCAATAATTTTCATTTGATAACCCTAAAAATAAGTTCAAGCGGTTGCGATTGCGCAAAAATTGCTGCGCATCATACCATAAAAATAAAATAATAGCCTAGTTTAAGCGTGATGCTTATTGTGGCTCAATGTAATCAACAACTTCTAAATGAAAGCCCGAAAGTGCATGATACTTTTTAGGACGACTCATTAAACGCATCTGTTTAATTCCCAGATCTGCAAGTATTTGCGAACCTACGCCAACAGTACGAGATGTACCTTTGAATTTACGTGGCGTAACGCTTTCGCCAACATCAGCTGCTGCAAATGCTTTTACAGTTGCCTCTAACTCTTCAGTGCTTTCTTGCTTACCTAAAATAACTAAAGCACCTTCATTTTTAGCAATATAGGCCATTGCTTCAGAAAGGCCCCAGCTGCGGTCAGCACTTCTGTCTGAAAGTAGGATATCGTTAAAAGTGCTTTGCAAATGTACACGTACATTTGTCGGTTCTTGCTCTTTTATGTCGCCATTAAGCAATACGTAATGTAATTGGCCGTCAATTGTGTCTTTGTAAGTCACTAAATCAAACTCACCGTGAACAGTAGGCAACTTACATTTTGCAACTTGCTCAATTGTCGTTTCATTTAAGTTACGGTATTCAATTAAATCAGCAATAGTACCAATTTTAATATCGTGCTCTTTAGCAAACACTTCTAAATCAGGGCGACGCGCCATGGTGCCGTCAGCATTGAGTATTTCAACAATAACTGATGATGCTTCAAGCCCAGCTAAACGTGCTAAATCACAGCCAGCTTCAGTATGTCCTGCGCGAGTTAATACGCCACCAGGTTGTGCCATAATTGGAAAAATATGACCAGGCTGAACAATATCAGTTGGCACTGCGCCTTTTGCTATAGCCGCTTGCACTGTGCGCGCTCTATCAGCAGCAGAAATACCGGTTGTAACACCTTTTGATGCTTCTATCGACATTGTAAAGTTAGTCGAAAATGCAGCACCATTGTTTTTAACCATTAACGGTAAATCAAGTTGCTCACAACGATCTTGTGTCATGGTTAAACAAATTAAACCACGGCCATGAGTCGCCATGAAGTTAATCGCTTCAGCGCTAATATGCTCAGCAGCTATTATTAAATCGCCTTCATTTTCTCTATCTTCATCATCCATTAAAATAACCATTTTACCGGCTTTAATATCATCGATGATTTCTTGTGCGCTGTGTAAATTCATAAATTTGCTCGTGTAAGTTATCAGTTTCGTTATTTAATAAAACCCGCTTTTGCGAGTAAGCTCATCGAAATATCAGAGCCCGTTGGTTGCTCTGCACCTTTTATAAGGCGCTCTAAATAACGTGCAATTTGATCGACTTCTAAATTAACTTGAGTACCTACTTTAAAATGAGCAATTGTGGTCTGCTCACTCGTGTGTGGGACAATTGTTAATTTGAATTTATTGCCCTCTACAGCGTTTACTGTCAGGCTTATACCATCAATACATACCGAACCTTTGTACGGAATGTATTTCATTAAATTTTCGTCGGTTGTAAGCCAATATTCTGTTGCTCGCGCATTTGCTGCAATACTTGTGATAGTCGCAATGCCATCAACATGGCCAGATACTAAATGACCGCCCAAACGCGAAACTGGTTGCATGGCTTTTTCAAGATTAACCGTTTGCCCTAAAGCATAGTGAGCAAAACCGGTTAAACCAATCGTCTCGTTAGATAAATCAGCACTAAAGCCGTCAATATGTTTATCAACTACGGTTAAGCAAACACCATTGGTTGCAATGCTGTCGCCTAGCTTTACATCTTTCATATCAAGATCAGCACTTTGAATGCGAATAGCTAAGTCGCCTTGTTTTTTTTGTAATAAAGCAATTTTGCCTGTGGCTTCTATTATTCCAGTAAACATAGCGCTACTCTTTTTTATTAAGTGGTTTTAATGAGCTTTTAACGCGGTGATACGTAAATCGTCACCAATGCGCGCACATTCATTAAATGTTAAATTAACGGTGTTTTGCATACTCGTCAATTCAGGAAAATTAACTAAACTTTTTGCATCATGGCCCATTAATTTAGGCGCCAAATAAAAAACAAACTCGTCAACTAAATCAAGCTCTGTCATTTTACCAGCAAGTGTTGCTCCGCTCTCAAGCCAAACATTATTAAACTGCAGTTGCCCAAGCTTTTCTAAAACAGCCTGTAAATCAACTTTACCGTTACTTTCACTTACTTCAATATGCTTTACAAAATGCGGCCATTGCAGGGATTTATCAACCTTAGTCGTAAATATAATTACATCACTTTGGATTTTAAATAAAGCAAGGTCAGGTGTTAAGCGATTTTGAGAGTCAATTATAACACGCACGGGCTGGCGAAGCGGTAAATCGGTAGGTAACGTGCAAGGCAACTCGCTTAGTCGCACATTAAGTTTAGCATCGTCTACTAACACGGTATCGGCACCGGTTAAAATAGCGCAGCTTTGCGCTCGGTATAACTGTACATCTTGGCGAGCTGCGGAACTTGTGATCCACTTACTTTGCCCATTTTTAAGCGCTGTTTTACCATCTATGCTTGCTGCCATTTTACAGGTCACATAAGGTAAGCCTTGTTCCATTCGCTTAAAAAAGCCAACGTTAAGTGCGCGAGCTTGTGATTCAAGTAATCCATAAGCAACGTCAATACCGGCGTCGCTCAGTATTTTAAGGCCTTTGCCTGCAACTTGTGGATTTGTATCAACCATAGCAGCAATTACTTTTACTACGCCTGCCTTTTTTAAGCCTTCAGCACACGGTGGCGTACGCCCATAATGACTACAAGGTTCGAGCGTTACATAAGCGGTAGCGCCTTGTGCACGGTTGCCCCCCATAGCTAACGCGTTTACTTCAGCGTGCCCTTGGCCTGCTAATTGATGAAAACCCTCACCAATTATTTGATTGTTTTTAACTAATACACAGCCAACATTAGGATTAGGCGTTGTAGTAAACCGCCCTTTTTTGGCAAGTTCTATGGCGCGTGCCATATACATTTCGTCTTGTTCGGTAAAAATAGTTTGGCTTTGCATTGTTACTCCCCTAAACGGGCAATTTCTTCGCCAAATTCGCGTATGTCTTCAAACGAGCGATAAACAGAAGCAAATCTTACGTACGCAACTTTATCGAGTTTTTTAAGTGCTTCCATAATACATTCGCCCACCAAATGGCTTGAAATTTCTCGCTCACCCGTTGCGCGTAGTTGTGATTTTATTATATTTACAACTTCATCTACTTGCTCTGTACTCACTGGGCGTTTTTCGAGTGCGCGATTTAAGCCATTTAAAAGCTTATCCTCGTTAAACGGTTCCCGGCTGCCATCTTGCTTAACAACGCGAGGCATAACCAGTTCAGCGCCTTCAAATGTAGTAAAGCGCTCGTGGCAATCATTACATTCACGACGTCTGCGAACTTGATGGCCTCCGCCTACAAGGCGTGAGTCAATTACTTTAGTATCTTTTGCGGTACAAAATGGACAATGCATAACTCGGTACTTCCGTTTTAAAACAAAAAAGACCGCTAAATAGCGGCCTTTTATCTTAGCAAAAAACTAAACAGTTGTGATCTAAATTACTACTGCTTATGCAATTAAGCGTATACAGGTAATTTTGCACAAATAGCTTTTACTTTTTCTTTAACTTGCGCCTGTACAGATTCATCAGTGATGTTATCTAGTACGTCACAAATCCAGCCAGCAAGCTCTTTTGACTCTACTTCTGTAAAACCACGACGAGTGATTGCAGGAGAACCAATACGCAAACCAGATGTTACAAATGGTGAGCGTGGATCGTTTGGCACTGAGTTTTTATTAACTGTGATGTTAGCGTTGCCTAGGGCAGCGTCCGCATCTTTACCAGTGATATCTTTATCGATTAAATCAAGTAAAAATAAGTGGTTTTCAGTTTTGTCAGAAACGATTTTGTAGCCACGTTCTTGCATAACTGCAACCATTGCTTTTGCGTTTTTAACAACTTGTGTTTGGTATACTTTAAACTCTGGTTGAAGTGCTTCTTTAAATGCCACTGCTTTTGCTGCAATAACATGACATAAAGGACCGCCTTGGCCACCAGGGAAAACAGCGCTATTAAGCTTTTTGTAAATAGCTTCGTCGCCACATGCAGAAATAATTAAACCACCACGAGGGCCTGCAAGTGTTTTATGCGTAGTTGTTGTTACAACGTGTGCATGAGGAACTGGGCTTGGGTAAACGCCTGCCGCAATTAAGCCGGCAACGTGAGCCATATCAACAAACAGGTAAGCACCTACTTTATCAGCAATTTCACGGAACTTAGCCCAATCAACAATACCTGAGTACGCTGAGAAACCACCAATAATCATTTTTGGTTTATGCTCAAGTGCTAGCGCTTCAACTTGTGCGTAATCAATTTCGCCCGTTGCTTCATCTAGTCCGTATTGAATTGCATTGTAAAGCTTACCAGAGAAGCTTACGTGAGAACCGTGAGTTAAGTGACCACCATGAGCTAAGCTCATACCTAATACAGTATCGCCTGCATCTAACAATGCTAGAAAAACAGCCGCATTTGCTTGCGAACCAGCATGTGGCTGTACGTTAGCATAGTCAGAACCAAATAATTCGTTAGCACGGTCAATTGCTAATTGCTCAACAACATCTACATGCTCACAACCGCCATAATAACGTTTGCCTGGGTAACCTTCTGCGTATTTGTTTGTAAGCTGTGAACCCTGCGCTTCTAGTACGCGTGGGCTACAGTAGTTTTCTGAAGCGATTAGTTCGATATGCTCTTCTTGGCGAGCAGTTTCTTTGGTTATCGCGTCAAATAACTCTGGATCAAAATCCGAAATATTCATGCTACGTTCTAACATTGGGGTCTCCTAGGGCAACGTGTATGGTGTTTTTTAGAGGCTTTATTGTACGCTTTAAACGACTCTTTGCCTACGCTCTTAAGTTGAGGATATTTAAACAGGGATTGAAACTATTTCACAGCTCTTTTAAGATGATATTTTTTTATAAAGCCATAATAATTTTAAATGAATTATATTCACTACATTTAATTAGTAAATATAACTAAGTGTATTCATCCGTATAAAGTTATAAAAAAAGCGGCTCAAGCCGCTTTTCCTTTTAATTTAACTTAGCCTAATTTAGCGAGCATTTCGGTACGTAACTCGTCGTAATCGGCGTTCATATCGCTTGCTAGGCATGGTTTTGCTAGTGCATCAGCAAGTGGTTTTGGCATACCTAATTCAATATTTAGAATACCCTCTACGCTTTCTTTAAACTTAGCAGGATGAGCTGTCGCTAAAAAGATACCCGCTGCACCAGGTGCCCGATTTTCAACAAGACCTTGGTAAGCAATAGCAGTATGAGGCTCCGCAACATAGCCAGTTTGTTGAATTTTTTTCATCACGGCTTGCGTGTCTTGCTCGTTTACGCTTGTTGAATAAAAATTATCGTAGCTAAACCAGTTATTATCTAACATTGTTTGTACACGCGGCCAATTGTTTGGCTTACTTACATCCATCGCATTTGAAAGCGACTCAAGCGTTGCGTTTGGCGTCCAGTTTTTATCAAGCATAAAGCGCGGCACAGTATCATTTTGATTTGTTGTTGCACTTAATTTGCCAACAGGTAAACCAATAACCGCACCAATCATTGCGGCACACACATTACCAAAGTTACCACTAGGTACTGATATATGTGCTGTTGCGCGTTTTTCTTTTGGTAGCTGTGCGATGGCTTCAAAGTAGTAACAAACCTGAGCAACTAAACGGCTAATATTAATTGAATTAGCTGAGTTAAGCCCAAGTGTTGATTTAACTTCTTCATCTAAAAAGGCATTTTTAACTAGCTCTTGGCAATCATCAAAGCTGCCCTCAACTGCGTAACAATGAATATTGTTACCTAGCGTAGTAAATAGCTTTTGCTGAGCAAGTGAAATTTTGCCTTTAGGGTATAAAATAACAACATCGATATTTGGTTTATTGTAAAAAGCATGCGCTACAGCTGCACCGGTATCGCCCGATGTTGCTGTTAAAATAGTTACTTTCTCGTCTTTGTTAAACTGCGTTAAACACTCTGCCATAAAGCGACCACCAAAGTCTTTAAACGCAAGTGTAGGACCATGAAACAACTCTAAGCAGTATGTATTCTCTTCAACTTCCACCAGCTTAACTGGAAAGTTAAATGCATTTTTAACCATTTGTGTCACAGTGTCGCTTGGCAGCTCATCACCAATTAGGTGAGATAATATTTTACCACTGCGTGTAACAAAGTCCATATCAAGCAATGCATCAACATCGGACAGTGGGGCAAGGGATTCAGGGAAAAACACACCTTGATTACGACCCAAACCTGTTTTTACGGCTTCAACGAACGACACTTTTTGTGAGCTATCTTTTAAATTATGTAATTGCATGACTACCTATCCTATAAAACTGTTAATTGACGCGTGCCGTCGTTATCTAATTTACAAATGTGGCAAAAGCCTTGCTCGTTAATGTAATTGGTTTCTAACCACTGCGCGCATTGCTGTGCAGCTTCAAGTGTTTTACACACACTAAATAAGGTTGGTCCTGCGCCCGAAATACTGACTATTTCAGCGCCCAGCGCTGGCAAGCTTGCTTTGGCTTCACTAAAGCCTTTTATAAGCGGTGCGCGGTAAGGTTCTGCTATTTCATCTTTCATTATGCTTAGCGCATCGTCAAAACGATTAGTTAACAGCAAGCTACTAAATGCCGACAAACGCTGAGCAAACTCAACACTTGCATGCATGTTCAACTCTTTTGGTAAAACAGAGCGCGCTTTTGCAGTGTTGAGTGAAAAACCAGGAAACGCAGCAACGTAGTACCAGTTTTCATCAACAGGCAGTGCAATCGATTTATCAGGAATTAAATCACCTGTTAACTGCAAGCCACCTAAATAACATGGCGTGATGTTGTCGTAATGACGACCGCCACTTACTACAGCTTCAAAGTCAGCCATCAGTTCAATAAGCTCAACCTGACTTAAATTAGTTTTTGCAAACTTATCAAGGGCAGCAAAAGTAGCCACGACCGAACATGCACTAGAGCCAAGCCCAGAGCCAATTGGTAAGTTCTTTTTAAGCTCGAGCTTTACGCTTGGCATAGTAGGCGCAACATGCGCTCTAAAATGCATTAAGCACTGGTACGCTAAATTTTCATTAGCATCACTTGGTAACTTGTGAGCGTACTCGCCTGTGCAAATAAATTCGTCGTTTGGTGCTGCGCTTACAACGGCTACATCACCTAAAAAACTGCCATCAATTGGCGCAAGCGCTGCGCCAAGTGCATCAAAACCCACTGCAAAATTACCAATAGACGCCGGAGCATATACTTCAATCATAACGAGCTCCTAGCGCGATAACGTTTTTAAAATATCAGCAAATACACCCGCGGCTGTTACTTCCGAGCCGGCGCCATAACCACGAATTACAAACGGACGTGGCTGGTAGTATTGGCTTAAAATAGCCAGTGCGTTTTCACCATCACGAATGACACTAAGCGCATGCTTTGCATCTACCGCTTCAATACCTACTTTACAGTGGCCTTCTTTAATTGTGCCTACATAGCGAAGTACCCTACCCTCGCTCGCAGCGCTTTTGATACGGTCGTTAAAATCAGCATCTAAGCTTGGTAGTTTTGCCATAAACTCATCAACGCTATCACCTTGTGCAAAACCTGGTGGTAATACTGACTCAACTTCAATATCGCTTAGCTCTAATTTCATACCGGCTTCGCGAGCGATGATCAATAACTTACGTGCTACATCGGTACCCGATAAATCATCACGAGGATCTGGCTCAGTAAAGCCACTTTCTTTGGCTTTAATAGTTGCCTCAGAAAGTGATAAACCATCTTGAAGTGCGCCAAACATATACGAAAGTGAACCTGATAAAATACCGCTAAACTCTAATAACTCATCACCGGCACCAAATAATGACTGTAAGTTGTCGATTACTGGTAAGCCTGCACCAACGTTCGTTTCGTATAAAAATTTACGATTATTCTTTTGCGTTGCTGCAATTAAATCTTGGTAATACGTGTATGAGCTTGTTGTTGCTTTTTTATTGGCAGCAACCACATGAAAACCTGCATTTAAAAAGTCTACATACTGCGCAGCAAGTGCATCCGACGACGTACAGTCAACAAGCACAGGGTTTACTAAATGATTTTGCTTAACAAACTGCTCTACTAGTTTTAAATCAAACGCCTGCTCAGATGAGGCCAATTTTTGCTGCCAATCACCAAAAGCAATACCTTCACTATCAAGGTGTAATTGGCGAGAGTTAGCAACACCATACAAGTTGAGTTTAATATTACGTTTTTCAAGCCACGCTTGTTGGCGCTCAAGCTGATTAATAAGCTCTTGCCCTACTAAGCCACAACCTAGTAAAAACACATCAATTGACGGCACATGCGTGAAAAAGTTTTCATGGCATATTTTTACGGCGTCGTTACAAAGTTCGCCATCAATTACTGCTGAAATAGCACTTTCTGTAGAATCCTGTGCAATTGCCACAATATTTACTTGCGCTTGTGCAAGCGATGCAAAAAATTTAGCCGCTAAGCCACGGTGCGCGCGCATGTTGTCGCCCACTAAAGTAACAATGGCTAAATTGCGCTGCACTTGTACAGGCTCAATAAGCCCTGCTTGTAATTCAAGTTCAAATGCAGTTTGTAGCGCATCAAGTGCAAGTGCTAGGTCTGTTTCGTGTACACAAAAGCTAATGCTGAATTCGCATGATGACTGCGTGATCAATACAATTGATACGTTATCGTGAGCAAGCGCGTTAAATACCTTAGACGCCATACCTACTTTGCCTTTCATGCCTGGCCCTGAGACAGTTAGCATTGCAAGGTCTTGTAGGCTCGAAAGCGCTTTTACTGGCTCATCTGATGAATAATCGTTACCAATTAATGAGCCTTGTGCGTCTGGGTTATGCGTATTTTTAATTTCGCACGGCACGCCTGCTTTAGCACACGGTAAAATTGTTTTAGGGTGAAGTACTTTTGCACCAAAATAAGAAAGCTCCATCGCTTCTTTATAAGATAAAAAATCTACTTTAGTCGCTTTTTTAATATAACGAGGATCAGCACTGTATACACCATCAACGTCAGTCCAAATTTGGCAAATCTCAGCTTCTAAACATGCTGCTGCAATGGCTGCTGAGTAATCTGAGCCATTACGGCCAAGCGTTGTAAGCTCACCTTTATCATTACTCGCCGTAAAACCAGGCATGATATAGATAGTTGCAGGGCTTTCTTTAAGCACAGCTTGAAAGCGCGCTTTACTTGTTACTAAATCAGCCTCGGCGTCGATATAACCGCCAGTTGAAGCGATACAGCTTGTTGCTTCTAAGTATCTTGCATCGTGCGAGTTCAATAAAGCCTGCATTAAAGAAACACTAACGCGCTCTCCGAAGCTAATTACAAATGCGCGAACTTGATCAGGGCAACATTGTATAAGTGATACGCCATCTAGTTTATTTTTAAGCTCGCCTAAGTTTGGCCAACTTGTAACTACTACACCACTTTTTTCAACGTCAGCTTTCAAACCTTCACAGCGGCTAACTAATGCTTGCCATTGCTGCGAAAAGTCAGAGCCTTGTTCTGCAGCACTTGCAAGTGCAACTAGCGAATCGGTCATTCCACCTGGAGCAGAAAGTACCAAAAGCATTTCATCTTTTAATTGTGCTTTAACTAGCTGAGCTACCTGTTGTAAGCATGCATAGTCGGCAAGCGAAGACCCACCAAATTTTAAAACTCGCATTGTTTATGTTCCTCATCCCATAAAACGAAAAAAGGCCTGTGTTCTAAGTGAACACAGGCCTTTAAATTTGTTGCACCGACCTATGCCACTATCCAGTAAGAATGATGGTTGTAATAATAATGGTCAGTACGCGATTAATTGTTTTCATATGTTAAGACTGCCTTAACAAAGGCTATGCTGTCAACCCTAAATTAAAAGATAAAACAGCCTTTTTTAACATGAAAAAACCTAATGAATGCCAAATTTATGCAATATTTCGTTTAAGTTAGATTTATTGATAGGTTTATCGATAAAGTCTATTGCGCCAAGTTGTGCGACTCGTTGCTTCATTTTTTCTTGTATATCGGCAGAAATAACTAAAACAAAGCACTCTATTTTTTCTATTTTTATAGTCTCGAGTACTTGTATACCATCAACTTCGGGCATGGTGAGATCTAAGCACAATAAATCAAAGCTTTGTGCTCGTAAAAGTTCTAGAGCGTGCGCTCCATTTGTAGCTTGTTGTATTTGAGCGTCTATACATTCATTTAAACACCGCACGACTTGTTTACGGGCAACTGCAGAATCGTCACAGACTAATATCGAAAATTTCATCATGTTTACTACTACACAACCATCAAAGTTATTAAAAGGTTATTAAACTAATGCCTTCCATTGCATTTTAGACACTTTAACACGCCTCCAAGCACTCAGCGCATTAATAATTTAATACAATGATAAATATAGAATAAATCCGTTTAAGATATAATTAACCAAAGCAAATACTAATTAAGCCTACAATACATAACAGATAACGAATTTATTAATTTATACCTTGGTTTAAATACTTTGATACTACACGCTCACTTTTTGGATTTATCTTATTAAATTTTAACTTTTTTATTTATTTTTAGAGGTTTATTGACTAACTTTTAAATTACTATCGTAACGTTACAAAAATAATAAAGGATGAACAAGTCACTCATGTTACAAAAAAGTCTTTCTAAGAAGCTACTGACTAGCGTTTTATCCGTCTATTTTTTGCTTACCTTTGTAGTGACCTGTGGACAAGTGCTTGCTGAATACGTCAATACTAAAGACTATATTCGCGATGAACTTAGTACCTTACAAAAAACCTTTAGTCGCAGCTTAACACGTGCAATTTGGGAGCTTAATACCAAGCAAACAATTACAACAGCAGAAGGTTTACTCGCCATCCCCATGATTGAAGGGATTATTGTTCGAGACGACAGCGGCGAAATTATTTCACAGCTAGGGCGCTCTCTTGATATACATAAGCTATATAACCAACAGTTAGTACAAGAAGAGGTTATTTTAGAAGACGCAAAATCGGGTTTATTTGGTTATACCTTTCCACTTATTTTTGAATTTTCAGGTCGTGCTACTCAAGTTGGTGACGTTACCTTATTCTCAAGTCGAGAAGTTGTTTTTAGCCGCATTATGGTATCAATCTACTTTTTGATTGGTAATGCGATGATTAAAACCACCTTTTTGATCATCTTATTTTTAATGGCATTTAGAAAACTTCTTACAGACCCTTTAGCAGAACTCACTGAGCAACTAGAAAATTTAGAACTAGACGAGCTAGAAGGTCAACATATAGAAATAGAAACAGAAGAACATAATGAACTAAAAGTGATGGAGCAGTCATTTAACAAACTAATAGATAAAGTGGTTCAGTATAGAAAAGAGCTTGAACACACCCAAAAAGAACTCATTATAAGTAACGAAAAGCTTGATCAACACAACATACAACTTGAACAAGACGTAGCCCGTAAAACATCCAACTTAAGCCAAGCAATGATGGATTTACAGCAGCAAAAATACGAACTCGAAAAGCAAAAAATTGTCCTCACCGAAGAAGTAGACTTACGCCGCAGCACAGAGCTAGAGTTAATTACAAAGCAAACTGAATCTCAGCGCTATATAGAAGAGTTAAGCCTTGCACAGGAACGTTTACTAGGCACAGAAAAAATGGCTGCGCTAGGCGGACTTGTAGCAGGTATTACACACGATATAAACACCCCTATTGGGATAGGTGTAACGGCAATATCATTTTTACAAGAACGCTTAAATAAACTCGAAAATGCTTATACCGAAAAAACACTTTCGCCAAAAGCACTAGAAGAATTTATTAACGAAGCAAAGCAAAGCACAAGCTTACTAACCACTAACTTAGATAGAGCTTCGGAGCTTATAGCTAGCTTTAAACAAATAGCGGTCGATCAAGCCAGTGAAGCAGTAAGAACCATTAACTTTAAAGATTACACTAACGAAGTAATACGCTCACTGCACCCAAAACTAAAAAAGACATCCCATACTATAAAATTAGAATGTCCTGATGATTTAGTTTTAAATCTCCCTGCAGGGGCTATAAGCCAAATTTTTACTAACCTAATTATGAACTCACTTATTCATGGCTTTGAAGGTAAAAGCAACGGTGTAATGGATATTAAAATAAGCGCTGATGACACTAACTTAACTATTGATTACAAAGATGGCGGTAACGGTGTTACTAACGAGCAATTAAAAAAATTATTTGACCCATTTTTTACTACCAAACGCGATGAAGGCGGTAGCGGATTAGGCACCCATATAATGCTTAATTTGGTCAAGCAAACCCTTAGTGGCTCTATTGATGCAACGAGTGAACCGGGCAAAGGTCTGCGTTACTATATTCAATTTCCGAAGAACATGGCTAAGCCACTGCCTATTTTTGATAAATATGAATAAATAAAAGTATATGCATTAAATTTGTTCATATTCAACAGTAACAAATCAGTCATTTCGAGATACTGTTTTTATTGCTATGATTGTACAAATTTTTCAAATGGATCAATTCCCCTATGTGGTTTAGTAACCTTATTTGTTACCGCTTTAAGCAAGACGTTTCATATACTCAAGAAGACTTTGATAAAGCATTAGAGCAAGATTTATTTCGCCCATGTACTGGTCAAGAGCTTGCAACATTTGGTTGGACAAAAGCGTTTGGAAAACATGGCGATACGCTATCGCATTTTTCTCAGAAAAGTATTCTAGTTTGCGCTAAACGCGAAGAAAAAGTACTCCCTGCTTCTGTTATTAATGAACTAGTTGCTGAGAAAATTGATCTGATAGAAGCTGAAGAAAACCGCCCAGTTAAAAAGAAAGAAAAAGACGAATTAAAAGAAAACATTCTTCATACTCTTCTACCTCAAGCATTTAAAAAGTCGAGCTTACAATTTGCCTTTATTGACCAAGAAAACGGTTGGGTTGTTGTAAACAGTGGCAGCTTTAATAAAGCAGAAGAGCTACTAGCACTACTTCGTAAATCGTTAGGAACGCTTCCGGTTGTACCTGCGTTTGCTAACTACGACCTAGATGTATTTTTAACTGATTGGTTAACTAACTTTAGTACACCAGAAGGTTTTGCTATTGGCTCAGACGCTGAACTTGAAGAAGCAGACGACAGCGGCGCACAAGTAAAGCTTAAAGGTCATGATCTATCGTGTGATGAAGTTAAATCGCATTTAGAAAGTGGTAAACGCGTAACTAAACTTGCGCTTGACTGGCAAGAGCGTCTTAAGTTTATGCTGCAAAACGATGGCTCTATCAAACGTTTAAGCTACTCTGAAACTCTAAAAGAAGAAAACGCAGATATTCCTAAAGAAGATATGGCTTTAAAACTTGATGCTGACTTTATTTTAGCTTCTGAAGAAATAAAGCAATTACTTGAAGAGCTAACTGCAGGTTTAGGTGACGTTGAAGATTTAGAAAAAGCGTAAATACCATAGTGCCTACCTGCATAAATATTTAAGCAATTTAATGAATTAAATAACATATGTAAGCAGGTTGGTATAACAGATAAAAATCCGATAGCAGTTTACTGCTATCGGATTTTTTTATGAAATTTAGAAGCACTTATTTATATCTTAACCGCGAACAGTATTTAGCTAACGATCGACGTATTAAAACCTAAGATAATCATCTTTTAAGTAGGAGATTACAGCATGGTTCAAAGGTTCATCAAGGTAAGTTATGTAGAGTGATATGAGATTATCTATATACGCTTTAAGCTGGACTGCACAAAAGCTGAAGTTTTTGATTTTAATTAAAACCATTAACTTACTTTGTGCAGATAACTTATTTTAGCTTTTAGCGTCTTCAACTTTAGGTTGGCGATATATTTTTATAATGTGGTATAAATTTACAAGCGACAATAAGCCGTTGGTAAAAATAACAGGCACTGCGCCAATGGCAACACCGTATGCAGTAAATACAATACAACCAAACATGTTGTACCAACGCAGTTTTACTACATCTGTCATTGTTAACGATGCAACCAATAAAGCTGATGCAATATAACCTAAATATTCCCAACTCAATTGTTCTCTCCTAGCCTTTAGGTTAGCATTACATGTACTGCTATCTTATGGCACTTGTAAGTATTGCAAAGTTACAACAAAATAAAAAAGCTAACCTGCTTAAAAAACCTGAAAAAGTTTGCCGGAAAATACCAGCAAATTCTTAAATCATTACACGGGAAATGAAGGTAAAATAATACTCTTAGCAAAGCTAATAATATTAGTAGCAAGTTAGCGTAAATTCTTAGTGTCTTAATGCTATCGTCATTAAGATGTAATAAATAGGACAAATGTCCGAAGAGCACATTGATGTTTCAATACCATTTTTCTAGTTACCTTGTTGATCAGCTTTTAACCTTTGCCGGTAGTAGCTATCAACAATCAAAAAAAGAAGTTCTGATCCATCAAGATCAGCCTTTAAGCAAGCTTGTGCTTGTACGCAGTGGCACTGTGTCGTTTAGTTACGACGTAGGTAATGGACGACGCCTGCTGTTAGGACAATTGGATTGTAACAACACCCTTATTGGTGAAATAGAAGCGCTAAATAATAATCCGTGTATATATACGGTAACGTGCTTTAGCGATGTCACTTATAACCTTATTGAATTAAGGCATTGGCGTGCTCTACTGCTTGAAAAACCAGAACTAAGCTTATACACAGCACAAACTATTGCGGCTAAGTTTCAGGAAAACCAAAAAATCAATTTAGATAAGTTATTACTACCACTTAGCTATAACATAGCTAAAGATTGCTTACTAAGGGCCGAGAACAACAACCCTACGCTACTTAGAGCCTACCCAACTGTAAATGCTGAAGCCGAACGTTTTGCTACCACTGAGCGAGCTTACAGACGTGTTGTTACAGAACTCGTAGAAAAAGGCTTGGTACTTAGAAGTAACGATGGCTTGCAAGCAGTCGATATACCAAAACTAAGTGAATACGTAGATAGCTTTGCTCAGCTTTAAAATAAAAAAAGGCCTTAACGGCCTTTTTTTATTTATGCCAATTACTAATTACTTCTCTAGCAAAATGTCATGAATTTTCGCAAGATCAGATTTACCAGCAATAATTTCATCCGGTGTTAAACCCGATAATTCATGCGGGAAAACTAACCACTCTTCAGATTCATGAATATAATAATCTGGAACAGTGTCTACTTTTGAGTTTTTTGGCTTGTAGTACGGGCATGCAATACGAATATCACGTGGCAAGTTTAAGCGCATAAGCTCTGAAAGCTTTTCTTTTAATGCAACAATACTACGACCTGAGTCAAATACATCATCAACAATTAATAATGAATCACCTGCATTTGCGTTCTCTACAATGTAATGTAAGCCGTGTACTTTAATTTCTTTCGACTGTTTACCAATACCGTAATAAGACGATGTACGTACTGCAATGTGGTCAGTCTCAATGCCTTTGTAATCGTAATATTCTTGAACAGCAATACCGATCGGTGCACCACCTCGCCAAATACCAATAATAAAATCAGGACGAAAGCCATCTTGGTATACTTGTGCCGCTACGCGGAACGAATCTTCAAGCAGCTGTTGAGCTGTGATGTAGCACTTATCTGACATAATTAGAAACCCCAGTGGTGGATATAAGATTTGAGCGCAGCTTAGAGTTAAGCAAAAATTAAACTCAAACAGGTATTGGCGACTGATTTTACCGTAAATGAAATAAAATTGCTTGCCTGTAAATTAAAAAATAGGCACCCAAGGGTGCCTATTTTTAGCGTAAAAAGCGTAATTTAGTAAATATTATGCTTTTTCTTGTAAAGTACGAGCAACTGTACGCATACCTTGAGTTGTTGCACCCGCTGCCCATTGACTTGTACTGCCCATGTTAAATGCAGCCGCTAAATCGATGTGTACCCAGCCTTTGCCATCGTTTGGCACAAAGCGCGATAAAAAGCCTGCAGCATTCGATGCACCGCCATAACCGCCACCTTTTTGTGCACGGCTATTCGCCGTATCAGCATAAGGAGATGGGCAGTTTTGTTGATGCCATTTTTCAAGAGGAAGTGGCCAAGCAGCTTCCATTTCTTGAGATGCAAAACTCTCAACTTCACGTACAAGTTCTTTATCAAGTGCAAATAATGCATTGTACTCTTGGCCAACAGCAACAAGCGCTGCGCCAGTTAGTGTTGCTGCATCAATAATAAGTGGAGCGCCAGTCTCACCTGCGGCCATTAGGCCATCTGCAAGTACTAAGCGACCTTCAGCATCGGTGTTTACAATTTCAACTGTCGTGCCATTTTTATAAGTAAGAATATCACCTAATTTGTATGCATGACCCGAAATTAAGTTCTCAGCACAACATAAAAACAGTTTAATACGTTTTTCAATACCACGGTTAATAGCCAATGCTAAACCTGCAGTTACTGTTGCAGCGCCGCCCATGTCGCACTTCATACCAAGCATACCTTCGCTTGATTTGATTGAGTAACCACCTGAGTCAAACGTAATACCTTTACCTACAAGCGCTGCACTTACTGGTGCATTTTCGTCGCCTGTTGGGTTGTAATCAAGCTCAAGCAATACTGGCGGGCGAACACTACCGCGACCAACAGCATGAATACCAATCCACTGTTGTTCTAGTAACGCATCACCTTTAATAATTTGGTAACTTACATGCTCAGGCGCTAATGATTGAATAAACTCAGCCGCTTTTTCAGCAAGGCTTTCTGGGTAAATGTCATCGGCAGTCCCGTTAACCATTTCACGTGCCCAAATTGCTGACGTTTTTAAGTGAGCAAGTTCTTTAATATCTGATTGTGCGTTATCAACAAAATCAACACCGTTTAACGATTTTGGTGTTACAAAGCCTTGATAAAAAGCCCACTGACTTTCTGTACACCAAGCATCGCCTGCTAATTCAACGTTTTTAATACCTTGGATTGCAATAGTACGACCAGCTTTTTGAACATTTTTCAATGTTTCTTGCTCAGACAAATGAACAGTTGCACCGCGCTCATTAAAAGACAATGACGCATTATCGCCCCAATGACTCGCTGCTGCTTGTTCGCTTAGTTGAACAACAAATTTTTCACTCATGTTAGAATACCCTTGCACTTAAATGTGCCACCGAGTTTACTATAGAGCGCTTAAGTTCCCAACAGCTTGAGATAAATAACATAAACCACACTGCTGTGCAGTATTTACGCTTTGGAAGTTATCATGAAGTACACGCCAACTCTGCAACCTGCCACCTTATTAAAACGCTACAAACGCTTTTTAGCTGATTTACAATTAAGTGATGGCAGTGAATTTACCGCCCACTGTGCTAATACAGGTAAAATGACGGGATGCGCAGAGCCGGGTTTTGCTGCTTTTTATTCAACAAGCGATAACGCAAAACGAAAATACCCGCATTCATTAGAGCTTACGCAAAATAACTTATCGCAGCTTATTTGTGTAAATACAGCAGTGGCTAATAAAGTAGTAGAAGAAGCAATAAACAATAATGTAATAAGCGAGCTACTCGACTACAGTCAATTGCAAAGCGAAGTAAAGTACGGCAGCGAAAACAGCAGAATCGATTTTTTACTCACAGACGAAAATAAGCCTGATTGCTACGTAGAAGTTAAATCAGTCACATTATTAAGCGAAGATGCACCACAAAGCGGGCAAGGCTACTTTCCTGATGCGCAAACACTGCGCGGACAAAAGCATATTCGCGAACTAATAGAAATGATCGAACAAGGCCACCGAGCAGTATTACTGTTCGCTGTTTTGCATGAAGGAATAAATACAGTAAGTGCAGCTGCGCATATTGATAAAAAATACGCCACGCTATTAAGCCAAGCAATAATAGCCGGCGTTGAAGTATTAGCATACAAGGCCACAATTTCTGCTAATGAAGTTTTACTTCATAAAAAAATAGTATTTGCACAATAGTGTATTAAACCAAGGGATTGAACTAAGCGTAATTTGCAAAATAAGCAAAGTACTCAAATTAAAAAAAGTTATACAAAGTGAATTATAAAAATTAACTTGTTTTTAAAGCTTTTGCCCACATAACAAGGCAAGTTTTAGAAAGCGAATATGTGAATTAATTAAAAGTGTAAATAGACTATTAATACACTTTTTACTCAGTAAGCATGGTTGAAGCTAATTCGATTAATTAAAAATAAATTTGCCTAGGATATAAGATTCTGTTATTTATACCGCCGGCTAATGCTGAGGCATTAAATTAAGGATTTAGGAGAGAGTTATGCCAGACCAAAAGAAACATGGTTTATTGGCTCAAGCCGGTTTAGAACCATACCAAGAAAAACCAGGCGAAGAGTACATGAATGATGCACAACGTGCTCATTTTAGAGCGATTTTAGAAACTTGGCGTAATGATTTACGTAACGAAGTTGATCGTACTAAATCACACATGCAAGACGAAGCTGCTAACTTTCCTGACCCAGTTGACCGCGCTGCACAAGAAGAAGAGTTCTCTTTAGAACTTCGTACTCGTGACCGCGAACGTAAATTAATCAAAAAAATTGAAAAAACAATTAATTTGATTAAAGAAGATGATTTTGGCTTTTGTGAGTCTTGTGGCATCGAAATTGGCATACGTCGCTTAGAAGCACGTCCTACTGCCGATTTATGCGTAGACTGCAAAACACTTGCAGAAATCAAAGAAAAGCAATCTGGACGCGGCTAATTAATATTTATTAATTAGTTATGTCTCCTACAGCCGTTACTGCGCCTATGCGTAAATATCGCGGTCGTTTTGCACCGTCTCCTTCTGGGCCATTACATTTTGGCTCACTTGTAGCGGCTGTGGGTAGTTATCTAGATGCAAAAGCTAACCAAGGAGATTGGTTAGTTCGTATTGAAGACATTGACACTACGCGCGTGGTTAAAAACGCCGACTCCGATATTCTTAATACCTTACATGCCTACGCCCTTCACTGGGACGAACCTGTTGTATATCAAACGCAGCGTCTGCCTTTATACCAAGATATTACCCACTCACTTTTAAAACAAAACCTTGTTTATGGTTGCACCTGTACTCGCAAACAAATAAAAGCCATTGGCGGTATTTATCAGGGGCATTGCCAAGCACTTAATCATAATACTCAATGCGGTGCGCTTCGCTTAGTTCAGCAACATCCAACGACTCAATTTAATGATTTAATTCAAGGTGATATAACAGTAAATAGCGCCCTTTCCCATGAAGATTACTTAATTAAACGCAGCGATGACTTATTTGCATATCAACTTGTTGTGGTCGTCGATGATATTGATCAAGAGATTAATCGAATTGTAAGAGGTGCTGATTTAATTGAGCCAACCGCTCGGCAAATTAGTTTATTTAAACAACTCGATAGCCCTGTGCCTGAATTTGCTCATTTACCTTTAGCGGTTGCCAAGCCTGGTTTCAAATTGTCTAAACAAAATTATGCCCCTGCCATTAGCAAACAAAATCCAAAGCCTGCTTTAATTAGTGCATTTGAATTTTTAGGATTGCCTGTTATAGCTGATTTAATCGATTTAAATATTGAACAATTAATCGCTTGGGGAATTAAAAACTTTAGCTTAAAACAGGTACCACAAGTATCCGAAATACAAATTTCTCAGCATCCACGTAGTCAGAAAGTCCAATTTACACATTTAAGTAAATAAAATAGCTAAAAACGGCTTAATTTCAACACATCAACTTAATTTTTAAACCCTGCTGGTATATGATAGCCGCCTAAATATATGCTAATTACGTCAAACAGCTTGTACTGGGCTATAACCGCCCCATTTGCTGTAACTTTTGATTGCGATGCAGAGTCAATCACACCTTCTAGGAGACAGACTATTATTTCCAAGCTTTTTCAATTTTGCCGACAAATAATCGGCCCGAATACCAGTGCCGAAAGCGCTTCTGTAAGCAGTGAACCTATTGTTGTCACTCGTGGTGAGCATGGTATTTCTCGCAAACAATTTAGCCCAAATGCAATCAAAGTATTATACCGCTTAAAAGACGGTGGCTACGATGCCTACCTTGTTGGTGGTTGTATTCGCGATATATTGTTAGGCCAACAGCCAAAAGATTTTGACGTAGTTACTAATGCCACGCCAGATCAAGTAAAAAAACTATTTAGAAACTGTCGCCTTATTGGTCGTCGCTTTCGTTTAGCACATATTGTATTTGGCCGTGAAATTATTGAAGTGGCGACTATGCGTGGCCACCACGAAGCGCAAGAAGACAAAAATCAAATAAGCCAATCAAGCGATGAAGGCCAATTACTACGTGACAACGTATTTGGCAGTATTGAAGAAGATGCAGAACGCCGCGACTTTTCAATCAATGCACTTTATTACTCAATCAAAGATTTTAGTATTCACGATTACGCCAACGGCTTAGCGGCAATTAAAGCTAAACAAATTGAGCTAATCGGCGACCCTGAAACGCGTTACCGCGAAGATCCTGTTCGTATGTTACGTGCAGTTCGCTTTGCTACTAAACTTGATATGAGCATTGCGCCTAAAAGTGAAAAGCCAATTAGCGAGCTTGCAAGTTTGCTTGATAACATTCCGCCGGCACGTTTATTTGAAGAAATTCTTAAGCTGTTTTTAAATGGCAAGGCCGAAGCTAACTTTTTAATGCTGCGTAAATACGGCTTATTCCGCTCACTGTTTCCTGAGCTTGATAAAATCTTAGATAAAAACCCAAGTGGCTTAGAACACACGCTTATTCAGCAAATGTTTCAAAATACCGACAAACGTATTAATGCCGATAAAAAAGTAACACCAGCGTTTATTTTTGCCGCACTACTTTGGTTCCCGCTGCTTGAACGTACTAAAAAGATTCAAAGCCAAGAGCAACTTGCAGAATACGATGCTTTCGCACAAGCAATGAATAAAGTACTAAGCGATAACTC
This sequence comes from Pseudoalteromonas sp. NZS127_1, assembly GCF_015864295.1. NCBI lineage: Bacteria > Pseudomonadati > Pseudomonadota > Gammaproteobacteria > Alteromonadales > Pseudoalteromonadaceae > Pseudoalteromonas > Pseudoalteromonas sp. NZS127_1. Next base: position 37,482 of record NZ_JADYXO010000011.1, read on the forward strand.
ACAACACATTGCGGTTCCTAAACGCTTTACTTTAGGTGCTCGCGATATTTGGCATATTCAGCATCGTTTGGATAAACGCGCAGGCCAACGTGCTTACAGACTAACGCAGCAACCTCGCTTTAAAGCCGCTTACGACTTTTTATTATTACGCGTAGATGCAGGCGAAACACAGCATACTGAGCTTGCCCAGTGGTGGACACAATACTTAAGCCAAGATATAAACGGCCAAAAAGAGATGGTTAAAAACTTAGGCCATCAAGGTGGTCCTAAGCCGCGAAAGCGCCGTCGACCTACTAAAAAGCCAGCTGAGTAATAACATGCACTGTGTTTATTTGGGTTTAGGTGCCAACCTAAACTCACCAAAAGAGCAGCTTGATAACGCGGTAATCGCGCTTAAAAAGCTGCCTAATTGTGAATTTATAAACGTATCGCATTACTATGCAAGTAAGCCTATGGGCCCACAAGATCAACCAGACTATATCAATGCAGTAGCGTGCATTAAAACGACCCTTGAGCCAGAGCAATTACTTGATTTAACGCAACGTATTGAACTTGAGCATGGTCGAGTAAGAAAGGCTGAGCGTTGGGGTCCACGCACACTTGATATCGATACTCTATTATTTGATGATCAAATTATAAATACGGTGCGCTTAACTGTGCCTCATTATGGTTTGAATAATCGCGAGTTTGTGGTTTATCCACTATTAGAGCTTGCACCTGAACTTATTTTACCTAGCGGCATTGCATTAAAAACCATTGCAAATAATTTACCGCTCAACGACTTACAACAATTACCTCTGTAATTAACCTAGGCTTTTGCCTGCGAGGATATTATGTCTAAAATAACCGTTTCTACTTTAAATAAAATGAAAGCAGAAAATAACAAAATTACTGCATTGACAGCCTACGACGCTAGTTTTGCAAAGTTATTTCATGATAACGGCGTTGAAGTTATTTTAGTGGGCGACTCTTTGGGCATGGTACTACAAGGCGGCGATGACACCCTTGGCGTAACCAATCAAGATATTGTATATCATACCCGCTGTGTACGCGCTGGTAGCCGCGAATTATTTGTAATTGCTGACTTACCTTTTATGACCTACTCAAGCGTAAGTGATACTTGTAAAAATGCAGCTGAGCTTATGCGCGCTGGCGCAAACATGATTAAGCTTGAAGGCGGAGAATGGCTTTACGAGAGCATTAAAACGCTTACTCAACAAGGTATTCCAGTTTGCGGGCATTTAGGCCTTACACCACAGTCAGTACATGTATTTGGTGGCTTTAAAATACAAGGTCGCGAAGAAGACAAAGCACAAAAAATGATTGATGACGCAAAAGCACTTGAAGCTGCTGGCGCACAATTATTAGTACTTGAATGTATTCCAAGTGCATTGGCAAAACGCATTACAGACGCCCTAAGCATCCCAACAATTGGTATTGGTGCGGGCAGTTTAACTGACGGCCAAATACTGGTAATGCATGACCTTGTTGGTATTTCAGCAGGTTACATTCCTAAATTTTCTAAAAACTTTTTACTCGAAACAGGCAATATGCCTGCAGCCGTTCAAAAGTATTGTACAGACGTTAAAAATGGCGCGTTTCCAAGCGCTGAACACGAGTTTAAATAATGCAGTCAATTACTGAAATCAGATCGTTACGTAGTCAAATTAAAGCATGGCGCCAAGCGGGTCTTAGCGTGGCACTTGTGCCAACGATGGGCAACTTGCACCGTGGGCATTTTTCGCTAGTAGAAAAAGCAAAAAACTTAGCCGATAAAGTCGTTGTGAGTATTTTTGTTAACCCAATGCAATTTGGTGCTAACGAAGATTTAGATAACTATCCTCGTACACTAAACGAAGATAAACAAGGCCTTGCAGAACTAGGCACTGATATTGTATTTACCCCAAGTGTAGAGACAATTTATCCAAATGGACTTGGCGCACAGAGCTTTGTAGATGTGCCTGATATTTCATTAGGTTACTGTGGTGGCTCACGCCCTGGTCACTTTAGAGGTGTTGCCACGGTAGTTACAAAATTATTTAATCTTGTACAACCCGATTACGCCTGCTTTGGTGAAAAGGATTTTCAGCAACTGCAAGTAATTAAAACCATGGCGCGCGACCTATCAATTCCGGTCGAAGTTATTGGTGTACCTACAATGCGAGAAGTTTCTGGCCTTGCTATGAGCTCGCGTAATGGTTACTTATCTGATGAGCAAAAAGCGACTGCAACCGTATTATTTAAAGCACTTAATACATGCGCTGAGCAACTTAAAAGCGGCGAAAAAGACTTCGTAAAACTTGAAAGCTTAGCTAAACAGAGCTTAGAGCAAGCTGGCCTAAAGCCAGACTATTTTGAGATTGCTCAACGAGATACATTAAAAACTGCTACAATCGAAGATACTCAATTTGTTATTTTAGCCGCAGCCTATTTTGGTGGTGTTAGATTGATCGACAATATTCAAGTCGAAATTTAATATTATTGCGACTCCATTTTAAGGATAAGAAGCATGCACACTTTAATAAAAACAAGCGTAGTCGCCCTTACTTTTGCACTATTAGTAGGTTGCCAAAACCAAGTTGAAAACCCTGAAATGAATCAGTGTGCTCAACAAAATTACCAATGCGAAAGTACATGTGAACAGCAAACAACTGCTGAGGGCTTAAAGCAGCAAGTATGCTCTGGTAAATGTGTTGAGAGCTATAATCAATGTAAAGCACAAGCCGAAAAATTAGGTAATATTTAATTCCTTAAAGTTTTTAGTTTTAGGCATAAAAAAACCGCTCAGTGAGCGGTTTTTTATTGCCTATGGTTTATCATACCAATTTTATTAAAAACATGACCATTCTAGTGTATTAAATAACTCACTAACTACGTTAAAAATTATTTATATAGAACAACTATGTATCATAATTTTAGCCTTGTTATTGCGCTATTTTCTTATCGCTATAATAACTCACTAATTTAATGCAATTGGTATTAGTTCAAACCCAGCTTTTTAAGTTCTGTTTTTACTAGCTTTGCAGAAAGTGGTACATAACCATCTTTTTCTACAATTTGCTGACCATCTTTTGAAAGTACCATTCTTAAAAATTGTTCTTCCATAGGTGATAGTGGCTTATTCGGGTGTTTATTCACATAAACATATAAAAATCGCGATAGCGGGTATTTACCTTGCGCAACGTTATCAAGTGTTGCATCAACAAAGTTATCGCCTTTTTTAGCAAGCGGTACTGTACGTACGCCCGATGTTTTATAGCCGATACCAGAGTAACCAATTGCATTTAATGAAGATGAAATTGACTGTACTACCGATGCAGAACCCGGTTGCTCATTTACGTTATTACGGAAATCACCTTTACACAGTGCTTTCTTTTTAAAGTAGCCATAAGTACCTGACACTGAGTTACGTCCATAAAGTTGAACATCTTTAGCTGCCCAGTCACCTGTTAGGCCAACATCGCTCCAACGGTTTACTTGCTCTGGTGCACCACACTTACGAGTAGATGAAAAAATAGCATCTACTTGGTCAATACGAAGACCTTCTATTGGATTGTCTTTATGTACATAAACCGCTAGTGCATCAATAGCAACGCGTACTTCAGTTGGTTTATAACCGTAGCGTCTTTCAAACGCTTCGATTTCTTTAGATTTCATTTTACGGCTCATTGGACCAAGGTTAGCAGTACCTTCGGTTAGTGCCGGTGGAGCAGTAGAAGAACCTGCCGCTTGAATTTGAATATTTACATTTGGGTAAATACGTTTGTACTCTTCAGCCCAAAACGTCATCATGTTGGCTAAAGTGTCAGAACCTACTGATGAGAAGTTACCTGAAACACCACTAATTTTTTGATACTCAGGAATATCTTGATCTAAAGCAACTGCTTGTGCAGATACGAAAGTTGTAACAGCCACACCCATTGCGGCAACTAAGTTTTTAAATTTCATGTAGGGTTCTCCGGTTTGTTCGTCCCATTTTCTAACTGCTGCCCACTCTAAAGTGAGTACATGACAGTTACATTACTCTTAAATGACACTTTTATGACTTTGCTTTTCAGCCTAATTACTTAGCTAGCGAAACTGTCTTATCTATTGAAAATTCGAAAGAAAAACACGAACCTTTGTTAACTTCACTGCTAATATTTAATTTACTATCGTGGCGCGTTAGTACATGTTTTGTAATCGCGAGCCCTAAGCCTGAGCCACCTGTTGTTCTGCTGCGGGCTTTATCAACACGATAAAAACGCTCAGTTAAACGGTTAATATGCTCTGGCGCAATACCATCACCATTATCGGTAACACTAAAACACGCTTTATTGTTTTTGCGCTGCCAACAGACTTCCACTTTGCCACCGGGTTTAGTGTAATGAATGGCGTTAAATACTAAATTAGAAAACGCACTACGCAGTTCATCCTCAGAGCCTTTAATATCGAGGGTTTTATCAATATTAAAAATAAGCTCATGGCCTTTGTCTTGATTAATTGAGTTTGCCTCAGTGTGAATATAACCAAGTAATTGCGGTACGTTTATGGCTTTATCATTGTCTTGGCGACGAGCACCTTCAATACGCGAAAGCGATAGTAATTGGCTGACTAAGCTATCCATGCGCTTGCATTGTTCAAGCATAGTATTTTGCGCTTTGTTCCACATTGCTGGCGGCGGCATCATGTCGCCATCCATCATCTCAAGATACCCAGTAACCACTGTAAGCGGTGTACGTAGTTCGTGTGACACATTGGCTACAAAGTCTTTACGCATCTGTTCTAGCTGTTTTAAGCGCGTTACATCACGCACAACAACCATAAGTTGCGTGCTTGCATAAGGCATTACCCTAAACTCAAGTACTTGCTCAATGCTATGGCCGTTATCCAGCTCAAGCGCGTCGTCAAATTCACCTTTGTGCATGTATTTAGCAAACTTAGGTTCGCGAATTAAATTATCAAGACGCTGACCATGATCGGTTGGCCACTGCAAACCAAGCACTTTAAGGGCTAATTGATTACACCACACAATACTTAAATCGTTTTGTAATACCACTACCGCATCAGGTACTGCTTCAGCCCCATCGCGAAAGCGACGAATTAAATCAGCAAGCTCATTACGTTTTTTACGATTACGATGCTGTAGATGATAAATACCTTCGAACACTTGCTCCCATGCACCCTCGCCCTCAGGTGGATTAAAGCTACGTTGATTAAGTAGCCAATCGCTCAAACGATAAAGTTGATGGTAGTGCCAAATAAGGAGGGAAAAAGATCCTAAAAATAAAAGCAAAAATGGCGCGCCAACCAGCACACCAATTAATAGTAAGGGTAAAAAATAGATAAACAGGCGCTTTACTAACGCCTGCTTATTAACAACTCGATACATACACTCACTTTACCTTAGAGTAGTAATACATGCGTATTTCATACATTAGCTAAGCTTTAAGCTGATCACAGCTTACTTGAAAAACGATATCCAGCACCACGTACAGTTTGCACCAAACGGTCATGTCCAAGTGGGCCAATTGCTTTACGCAGACGACGAATGTGCACATCAACCGTGCGATCTTCTACGTAAACATTAGTTCCCCATACATGATCAAGCAGTTGTTCACGGCTATAAACACGCTCTGGGTGAGTCATAAAAAAGTGCAGTAATCTAAATTCGGTTGGCCCCATATCAAGCTCGTTACCTTCTGAGGTAACACGATGCGAAATAGGGTCTAAACGCAGGCCATGTACTTCAATAGCTTCTTCTAATGAGGTTGGCGATACACGGCGAATAACCGCTTTAATACGCGCCATAAGCTCTTTAGGAGAAAACGGCTTAGTTACGTAATCGTCAGCACCTACTTCAAGACCGCGTACTTTGTCTTCTTCTTCGCCGCGAGCTGTAAGCATAATAATTGGGATTTGACGGGTGTGTTCGTTTTGCTTAAACTTTTTAGCAATTTGAATACCGCTTCCACCTGGTAACATCCAATCAAGTAAAACCATATCTGGGTAAGGTTCAACCATAGCTGCAATAGCAGAGTCGTAATCTTCTGCTTCAATTGCTTGAAATCCATTTTGCTCTAAAACAAAAACCAACATCTCCCTGATAGGAGCTTCGTCATCTACGACTAGTACTTTACGTGACATTCCAATTTATCTCTTACGCTATCGAATTAGTTTTCATTATTATGACTAAGTATGACATTTTTATGAAAGTGTAACGTGTAAATTAAAATGGTGGTAAAAAAAACACAAATTAGTGACAAAAAACCTCATTAACGTCATATTTTTAAAACCTTTTTAATATTTAACGTAATAAAAAGAGATTTACGATAAATTTTTAAAATGTCATATTTTTTAAATTACCTGCTTTTTTGCCCGTATTTAAATTACTACATAATACAAAATTAGCTGGGATCATTGTTTTACTAACCCATACTTTTTTACAGATCGACGGCTTAAAAGTAACTTTAAAGCCATTTTAAAATTAACATACCCGCCTGTGTAACAATCAATACGTTTAAAAATAGATCTAAATTTTACTAAGCCCCAAATAAAGGATCAGATTTTTACCAAGCCGATCCACTCTCAGATCAGAGTTGTACCTAGTCAAAGCCATAAGTTGTTGATTGTTTATACAAATAAATAACGATCAAATTATTTCAAAGGCTAAAATAGCGCCAAAGTGGAGTTGGCTTAGTAAAGTAATGATCCGAAAGTGCTATGTTAGTAAATGCGTGATCCAAAAGTACGGCGTTGATAGTACAGTGATCTGATCAATAAAAGCCGTACCCGTAATATAAAAGCGCAGGCATTAAAAAAGCCAGCAACAAAGTTACTGGCTTAAATGATCAATTATAAACGATCTATTATCTAATTTTAGGGTCTAGTTCGCCGCTTAAGTATTTAAGGTGCATTTCATCAAGTGAAATTGGCTTAATTTTACTAGCCTGACCAGAAGTACCAAACGAGTTGTAGCGAGCAACACAAATCTCTGTCATGGCTTTAGTTGCTTCAGCTAAGTATTTACGTGGATCGAAGTTAGATGGGTTTAATGCCATATGACGACGAATTGCACCAGTAGATGCTAAACGTAAATCGGTATCAATATTTACCTTACGAACACCAAACTTAATGCCTTCAACAATCTGTTCAACTGGCACACCATAAGTTTCTGGAATTTCGCCACCGTACTGATTAATAATTTCTAACCACTCTTGAGGAACAGAAGACGAACCATGCATCACTAAGTGCGTATTAGGAATACGGGCATGAATCGCTTTAATGCGATCAATCGCTAAAATGTCATCTGTTGGTGGGCGAGTAAATTTATAAGCACCGTGCGAAGTACCACAGGCAATTGCAAGTGCATCAACGTGTGTTTTATTTACAAAGTCAGCCGCTTCTTCAGGATCCGTTAGCATTTGCTCAGTGGTCAATATACCTTCTGCGCCAACACCATCTTCTTCGCCAGCTTCACCTGTTTCAAGTGAACCAAGTACACCTAACTCGCCTTCAACCGATACGCCACAAGCATGCGCCATAGCAACAGTTTCGCGCGTTACTTCTACATTATATTCGTAGCTCGAAGGGGTTTTACCGTCGCTCATTAACGAGCCATCCATCATTACTGATGAAAAACCAAGCTGAATTGAACGCTGACATACACCTGGCGATGTGCCGTGATCTTGGTGCATAACAACAGGGATATGTGGCCATTCTTCAACGGCTGCTAAAATCATATGACGAATAAATGGAGCACCAGCATAAGCACGTGCGCCAGCTGATCCCTGAACGATTACAGGGCTGTTTGTTTTGTCAGCCGCTTCCATTATTGCGCGCATTTGCTCTTGATTGTTAACGTTAAAAGCAGGTACGCCATAACCATGCTCAGCGGCATGATCTAAAAGTTGTCGCATACTGATTAAAGCCATTGGGTATTCTCCAATTTATCGACAGTAGTTCCCTACCATCTAGTTTGAACGGATGTGTTAGTTTGGCGTTATAACAACGCCACGAAAAACCACTGCTTTGCAGTAATATTCCGTCTAAATTAACTATTAAATTAGGGTGAGAGGTATTTAATAATTAATTGTCGGTAAGGGCTATTACCCCCTCACCTTACGCTACTAAAATTACTTAGCGCGCGACTCTAGCATTTCAACTGCTGGAAGTTTTTTGCCTTCTAAAAACTCTAAGAACGCACCACCACCAGTAGAAATATAAGAAACTTTATCGGCAATGCCGTATTTATCAATTGCGGCTAAGGTATCACCACCACCAGCAATTGAAAACGCATTTGAGTTAGCAATTGCTTGTGCAATAGCACGTGTACCATTACCAAATTGGTCAAACTCGAACACGCCAACAGGGCCATTCCATACAACAGTGCCCGCATTTGCAATAATTTTTGCAAGCTTGCTCGCTGTATCAGGACCAATATCAAAAATCATATCGTCGCTTGTTACTTCGCTTACATCTTTAAGCGTAGCTACAGCAGATTCCGAAAACTCATTACCAACAACTACGTCAGTCGGTACAGGAATTTCACCATTATTAGCAATCGCTGCTGCACATAAACGGTTCGCTTCGTCCATTAAATCAGGTTCGTAAAGCGATTTACCAACTGGGCTACCTGTTGCAGCAATAAAGGTATTAGCAATACCGCCGCCGGTAACTAATTGGTCAACAATTTTAGAAAGTGAATCTAAAACAGTTAGCTTAGTAGATACTTTAGAACCACCTACAATCGCCACTAATGGACGCGCTGGATTATCAAGTGCTTTGCCTAACGCTTCAAGTTCAGCTGATAACAATGGACCTGCACATGCCACATCGGCAAATAAGCCAACGCCATGCGTAGATGCTTGCGCACGGTGAGCCGTACCAAATGCATCCATTACATATACATCACACAGTGCTGCTAGTTGCTTAGATAACGCTTCGTCGTTTTTCTTCTCGCCTTTGTTAAAGCGCACATTTTCAAAAACAACCACTTCATTATCAGCAATATCAACACCGTTTAGGTAATCTTTTTCTAAACGTACAGTTTGCTCAAGGGCATCGTTTAAGTAATCAGCTACAGGTGCAAGCGAAAACTCTTCATCATATTCCCCTTCCGTAGGACGGCCAAGGTGTGACATAACCATTACTTTAGCACCCATCTCAAGCGCTAATTTAATAGTAGGTAGTGCTGCACGAATACGCGCATCTGACGTCACTTTACCTGCTTTAACTGGTACATTTAAATCTTCACGAATTAATACGCGTTTGCCGTTTAAATCTAAATCTGCCATTTTTATGACCGACATGAACATCTCCTTAGTTAACGATACTGAACCTGAAAAATACGTTTAAAATTATTATATTAATAAATTACTTATTCACTGCCATCATAGCACGCGCTGTGTCGAGCATACGATTAGCAAAACCCCATTCGTTATCACACCATACTAATAACTTTATCAGTCGTTTGTGACTAACACGTGTTTGTGTGCCATCAATAATACAAGAATGTGGGTCGTGATTAAAATCAACCGATACAAGCGGCTCTTCGGTATAACTTAAAATACCTTCTAAGCGGTCTTTTGCTTGCGCTTTAAGTGCATTATTTACTGCATTTAAATCTACATCGGTATTAACCGTTACACTTAAATCCATTGCCGTTACATTTATAGTAGGTACGCGTACGGCGATGGCTTCAAAACGGCCTTTAAATTTAGGTAAAATACGGTCTATACCACGGGCGAGCTTTGTATCAACTGGAATAATTGATTGGCTTGCAGCGCGAGTACGACGTAAATCATGATGATAACCATCAATCACTTGTTGATCGTTCATCGACGCGTGAATTGTTGTAATAGCGCCCGATTCAATACTAAATGCATCATCAAGTACTTTAATAACCGGCACAACACAGTTAGTTGTACACGACCCGTTAGACACAATTGTGTGTTCGCTTTTAAGCTCATCGTCGTTAATGCCATACACAATCGTAGCATCAACATCGTTATCGGCCGGATGCGAAAACAACACCTTTTTAGCGCCTGCAGTAATATGTAACTGTGCGTGTTCACGCGAGTGATAAACACCCGTACATTCAAGTACAACGTCTACATCGAGCGTTTGCCAAGGTAATTCAATTGGGTTTTCTTCACAAAAAAGTGCAATGGTATCGCCTGCAACACTAATGGTGTCTTCACCAAGTTTTACAGGAAAAGAAAAACGACCATGGGATGTGTCGTATTTTAATAAATGAGCAATAGCTTCAGGATCAGCAAGTTCGTTAATCGCAACAATTTTTATATCGTCGCTCAAACCAGACTCGTATAACGCGCGGACAATATTTCGACCAATACGACCAAAACCATTAATTGCAAGTTTGATTGCCATGAAATATAAAATCCACTCTTTTAGCTTGCAGATAAAGGCAATTCGCCTTTTAGATGGCTGTATTGTAATCGACCTTGAGTATTATTATAAGAGGGTAGCATTAGAAACTTTAAATTAAGAGCAAAGAGCTTACGCCTTGCAAGCTCTTTAATGGCTCTGGGCTTTTAGACTAAGCCTTGTAAATTAAGCTTTTTAAACTAGTTTTTTTAATGCATTAATTATATCTTCTGGCTCAGAGCGAGTACGGTAATCAACATCAACATAGCGCCAAGTCACTTTACCTTGTTTATCTAAAACAAAGGTGGCAGGAATAGGTAAAATACTGCCATTTCCGTTATTCAGCGACTCTAAATCTAGGCCTCTGTCTACTCGCATATGCTCTAGTAAAAATGTAGGTACTTGCCATGCTACGCCATAGCTTGCTGCTACATCCGCATTTTGATCCGACAGTACTACAAAATCCATTTTACTTATTTCGTTTTCGCTCATTGAGCCATCGGGTACTTGCGGGCTAATAGCCACCAGCTGCGCACCTAAAGCATGAATTTCAGGTAAACGTGACTGCAGTGCTTTCAGTTGTAAATTACAGTACGGACACCAACTACCACGATAAAAAGTAATAACCACAGGGCCTTGTGCAAGTAGCTCTTCTAATAAAACTTGCTCACCTTGTTGGTTCGGCAGCTCAAAGCGTGGGGCACTTTGAGCTAAATTAAGTGCATTAGCACCCTCTTGAAAGGATTTTGCTTGAGCAATACTTTCATCAACACCTTTCATAAAATCAGGATTACCTTTTCGCCCAGCGGCTACTTTTGCCTCGGTTTGTGCTTTTAACGTGTTGCTTTCATCGCTCATAGTATCGCTACCTTCAAATTAATCAAAAACGTAAAGCCAGCTTACATTATGAAAATGTATTTGAAATGAAAATTTTAGTTAGTTATTTCTAAATCAAACACCACGTTTATTGATGATTTAAAGCTTACCGTTGGTTGTAAATAATTTTTGCGAGCTTTAGGAAATGAATCGCTCATTGGATTTACTCTATCTATTTTTTTAACCGCTGCACCAAAGCCACTGTAAACGCTTTTTTGAGTTAAGCTAATAGTGCGTACTTCACCCACTTTTTTACCAAAGGAGTTAGCAAGCACATTTGCTTTTTCTTTTGCGTTATTAAGTGCTTGTTGTGTGGCTTGTGCTTGTAACAGCTCAGATTTTGAAGATAAAAACTCAGTATTTTGAATCGTATTTACTTTTAAACTCAATAAAAAATCACTTAGATCATTCACTTTTTCAATGTTTTTTAGTGTTACTTCAAAGGTCCTTATAGCTGCATATTCAGCGGGAGCCTGATGCCCTGTTTCAACGTAATCCATACCCGTTTTTTCAACTTTAACACTTGAGGCAACTACATCATCGGCAGTTATTTCAAATTGATTTAGTCCGCCAATTAGTAAATTAACTTTATTATCAAGATCGTTCTTAGCTGCTAAAGGTTCGTTTTTAATACTTATAATTTGAAATAGTAATTTAGCGATATCAGGATTGGCAAGCACCTCTGCAGTCCCTTGAACCGAAATTTGACGGCTTGTAGGTAAGCTTGAATTAGCAAAAGTGATGAGTGGGAATAAGGTTAAGAAAATAGTAGTGATGAGTTTCATGTTCGTTCCTTGAAGCGATAACTATTTAAAGTAATGATTAGACACTTAGTACCTATAATTATACAGCTAATAGTAAAAGTAAACTGTCCTTTATTGTAGGCGGGAGTTTACCTCGCGCGGCATAAAGCCCCGCCTACAGCCAACCTACGTCAATTCGCCTATTTTTATCTTTTTTACCACGACTACATGATTACTTTAAATAGGGTAACCGCCTCTTTATGTAGGCGGGAGTTTATCTCTCGCGGCATAAAGCCGCGCCTACAGCCAACCTACGTCAAATCACCTACTTTTAGCTCTTTGCCACGGCTTATTTGATGGCATTGGGCTAGCAGTAACTCGGCGGTCGCTTGTGCATCGGTTAATGCATGATGGCAATGATAGCTTGGTAACTCATAACGTGTGCGGCAGGCATTTAGGGTTAAATCATCTTGTTTTATTTCAGTTGAATGATGCAGTAAGCGCTTTTGTTCAATATGGAGCGTGTCGATTATGAGTTTAGGACGTATAGTTATATTGGCATTTTTAAGCGCTATTTTTAAAAAACCCCAATCGAGCATGGCATTATGAAACACTAAAATGCAGTCGCTAAAATGACAGCTCAATTGCGTTAGTATGCTATTTAGGCTCTGTCCTTTTGTTATAGCATCGTCACTAATTCCATGAAAAACAGGGCTTTGCTCTAAGCTTGTAACCTCTTTATTTATAAGGTGCTGTGACTCACTCATTTTTATACATTGGTTATCTATTATCACCCATGCTACCGATACAATTTCGTGCTGTTTTGCATCAAGGCCAGTGAGCTCTAAATCAATTACTAAATAACGCTGTTGTAAGGCATTTTTACCGAGTAATTTACGGCGTTTTAAATACCGAGTGAGCAGCTTTTTTACCATGTTAGCAACCCACCATCATAAACTACCGCGAGCAAACTTAAACGCGGCGGCTTGCTGCGCTTGTTTAACAAGGTAAAACGCTTCTTTTAGTTGATGGCGCTCTAGTGAGTTTAATTTATTAGGATTAATACAGTTGCTTGGTAGGCCCTCTTCGTTTATTTGTGTACTCAAGCGAAGTTGCGTTAAGAACCGCCAGCAGTCTTTTAGGTTGTATATATCCTCTTTGCTGATCAGTTTGTGTTTTAGTAGTGCGTCTAATCGCTCTTGCGTGTTGGCGCGCCTAATACCCGCTTTTAGAGCGTACAAACGTACTATGTCATTTATAATCACGACACCTCGCTTTTTTAAATCTATGTATTTATTATTTTGATCTGTTTTTTCGGTTTTAAATTTATTAAATAAACCAATTGGCACGCTGTTACTGCTTATATCGCTTGCCATTGCGGCATAGAATAAGTCGTTACGCGATATACGAATTAGTTGCTCGCAAAAAGCCGTGTATAAAGTGTTAGAGCCTTCTATAAAGCGCAGATCAAAAAATATTTTACAGTTAAGCATTGCATTGGGTGTGGGGCTTTTTATCCATTTAAAAAAGCGCTCGCTCCAGTCATTTACGCTCATTCGGCACTCATCGCTGCTTGCCATAATATTACCTGGACAACGCCTAATGCCGCATTCAACCAAGTTTTCACATACAAACTCACCCATGCTTTTAAAGTAAGCGTGCTGATCGATGGTTAAGTCGTTAGGGAGTAATAAGCCGTTGTCTTGATCTGAATGCAGGGTTTGTTCTTCTCGTGCTTGCGAGCCAAAGCAAATAAAACTAAAACTGGTTGGTGCTGCGCCATGCTCTTCTTGAAATAAGTGAATAAGGCGCGACGTAAGCGCATCGGTTAAACCACTGAGTAATTTACCAATTAGCGATATGTCGTCAATGTTGTACGAAAAACCACGCAAAAGTTCGGGAATTTCTTTAGCGTAGCGTTTTAAATCTGTAACAGTATGCGCTTTATATATGCGCCCAATAAGCTGTACGGGGTCGCTTTTTTGTTGGCGCAGTAAATCGGTGCTGGTTATCATCCCTATTGGGTTATGGTTTTCGTCAAGCACGGGTAAATGATGAATATTGTATTTAAGCATTAAGTGCAGCGCCGAAAACACCCGGTTGTTTTCAAATATAAACTTAGGCTTGGCGGTCATAATACTGCTTACTGCGTCTTGTGGATCTACCTCGTCGGCAAGTACTCGATTACGTAAGTCGCGGTCGGTTACCACCCCTACTAAGTGCGCGTGCTGCGTTATCATTATTGACGACACACCATGCTCTTTCATTTTTTTAGCGCTTTGCCTAATACTTGCATCGGGCGAAAGCGTAATGGCGGTGCGGGTCATCAGCTCTGATATTTTACGTTCAGACCAACTATCGTTTTTACTTTTATAATGCGATGACAACAAGCGGTTTGCATGAGCGCGTACAAAGTATTGCTCAAACGATTTATATTCTCTGCGTAAAAAATCAAAGTGCGTTTGAGAGAGCATATACACTATGCCCTCTTTTTGTACTTCCAACCTATTTTGAATTGCCTCACCGGTTAACAGCGACGGAAAACCAAAATAGTCACCTTGCGCTAAGCGTGTAACAACATCACCCTTACCATCAACTAGGTCATACAAACCAGAGCGAATTAAAAACAGTTTAGGGTTTTCACTTTGTAACCACTGAGTTTGGTTTTCGCGGGTGAGGTAAATAATATCAAGATGATTTACAAAATATTCGCATGCGCTGCTATCAAGCATAGTAAAAGGCGCTTGCAAACAAACGTATTGGGCTATTTCTTGTTGTTCTACACTCATTGTATTCGCTCTTTAAATGGTGATGTACCAATCTAATGTACTTATTTATTAAACAAATAAAAAGCCCGACTAAAGTCGGGCTTTTGGTGCTTTATGTTTTCTAAACTATATCTATAAATTATAGCCTAGTGGTCGTGTGCTTCTGCAGACCCTTTTGGGTTACGAATGCTTTCAACCATTTCTTGAATTTCAACCGGTGTAGGTTTAGTAAACTTAAGAACAATTGCAGCAACTGCAAAGTTAATAATCATACCAATTAAGCCAATACCTTCAGGCGAAATACCTAAGAACCAGTTTTCAGGGCTGTTTAGCTCTGGGCTAACAAACTTGAAGAAGATGATATACGCAGCGGTAAAGCCAATACCCGTTACCATGCCTGCAATGGCGCCTTCGCGGTTCATTGTTTTAGAGAATATACCCATAATAATTGCTGGGAAGAAACTCGCTGCCGCCAAGCCGAATGCAAATGCCACTACCGATGCCACAAACCCAGGCGGGTTAATACCAAAGTACGCGGAGATAACAATAGCGACCATGGCTGCCAACCTCGCTGCAAGTAACTCTTGCTTGTCAGTAATATCGGGCTTGAGAGTTCGCTTGAGTAAATCGTGCGAAACGGAGGTCGAAATAACCAGTAGTAAACCTGCTGTTGTAGAAAGTGCAGCGGCAATACCACCAGCAGCTACAAGTGCAATTACCCATGCTGGTAAGTTAGCAATCTCTGGATTTGCTAATACCATAATGTCGCGGTCTACGTTTACTTCGTTAGCACTGCTCGGATCGGTGATTTTACCCGCCGTGTAGAACATTTTGCCATCGCCGTTTTTATCATCAAATGTAATTAAACCTGTGCGTTCCCAGTTTTTAATCCATCCAGGTGCTTCTGCGTAAGCTGTACCGCTACCGTCTTTACCATTAATAGTATCAACCATGTTTACTCGAGCAAAGGCTGCAACCGCAGGTGCTGTAGTATAAACAATCGCGATGAACACAAGTGTCCATGCTGCAGAAATACGCGTGTCTTTTACGCGAGGTACAGTGAAAAAGCGAACAATTACATGTGGTAAACCAGCAGTACCTACCATTAACGCGCCAGTAATAGCGAACACGTCAATCATGCTCTTAGAGCCTTCGGTATATTGCGCAAAACCAAGTTCAGCGCTTAAGCCGTCTAGTTTATCAAGTACGTACACGCCATCGCTGCCAATTAATGTGGCACCAAAACCGGTTTGTGGGAAGAAATGACCCGTCATCATCATCGAGATAAAAATGGCTGGTACAAGGTAGGCAAATACAAGTACACAATACTGCGCTACTTGTGTGTAGGTAATGCCTTTCATGCCGCCAAGTACCGCATAAAAGAATACAATCACCATACCAATGTAAACACCGGTTTCAATTTCTACTTCTAAAAAGCGTGAAAATACGACGCCTACGCCACGCATTTGCCCTGCAATGTAAGTAAAACAAATGAATATGGCACATACAATTGCTACTAAACGCGCGGTGCGTGAATAGTAACGGTCGCCAATAAAGTCAGGAACAGTAAACTTGCCGAATTTACGTAAGTAAGGCGCTAAACACATGGCTAATAGTACATAACCACCTGTCCACCCCATTAAGTAAACGCTGCCATCGTAACCTGCAAACGAAATAATACCCGCCATTGAAATAAACGACGCGGCGCTCATCCAATCGGCAGCCGTTGCCATACCATTAGCAAGAGGAGGTACGCCGCCGCCTGCTACATAAAACTCTTTAGTTGAACCCGCACGGGCCCAAATTGCTATGCCGATATAAAGCGCAAAGCTTAAACCAACAATTATAAACGTGAGTGTTTGAACATCCATTGCTTAGCTCCTATTCGTCTACGCCGTATTTTTTATCTAACGTATTCATTTTGAAAACGTACACAAAAATCAAAGCAACAAAGGTATAAATCGCGCCTTGCTGGGCGAACCAGAAGCCAAGTTTAAACCCAAAAAAACGTACTTCATTAAGTACATCAACCAGTAATATGCCAAAGCCGAAAGACACGATAAACCACACTGCTAATAGTTTAAATAACAGCGAAATGTTTTCTGCCCAATAAGCTTTTGCTTGTTCTTCATCTTTAAAAGCCATTTTTGTTTTCCCCTTTAAGCACCGCAATATCGCGATGAGTGGTTTTTTATCTTCGCTTACCAATTTAGCAACGCTGGTTACATATTGAATTGAGACCATAGTCGTAACAGCTTGTTAACGTTTACGTAAACTGTATTTATCATTCAAACGTATTTTATACATTTTCATTTTATTTCAATTGGTTAGCTTAATTTTTTGAATTGGCTTTACTATTAAATTGGTAAGTTGTTTATTAATGCGACATTAGTCTAATGCTTGAGATGATTTTATTTTTATTATTAATATTCAATAAGATAGAAATAAAATGAAAGTTTTATTTTAAATTCAAGCCTCACACTTAACCTCAGTTCTGGTATTGTGTTAATCCCTCATAGGGTTGAGGGACTATTTAAAATAATAAGGTTTAATAACAACATGACTGCCGTACTCATTATTGTTGCTTTAAGTTATATAGGTGTGCTGTTTTGGCTCGCCAATTGGGGCGATAAAACAACCCCTTTGGCGAAGCGTATTAGCCATCACCCTTTTGTGTATTCACTCTC
Organism: Pseudoalteromonas sp. NZS127_1; assembly: GCF_015864295.1. NCBI lineage: Bacteria > Pseudomonadati > Pseudomonadota > Gammaproteobacteria > Alteromonadales > Pseudoalteromonadaceae > Pseudoalteromonas > Pseudoalteromonas sp. NZS127_1. The sequence goes on from NZ_JADYXO010000011.1 coordinate 54,924, forward strand.
ACTTGGGATTTACTGTACCTCTTGGACTTACTACGGCTCAGTGGGTACAGCCGCCACCAGCAGCTGGAGTTATTTGCCAATATTATTGGGCCCTGCGCTGCTGTTTTTATTCGGCCAAGGGTTTTTACGTAAGCTGGTACTGGTAAGCAAAAAACAAAACATAACGACTATTGCTGACTTTATTTCAGCTCGTTACGGCAAACGCCAAACTACCGCTATTATGGTTACTGTAATCGCCTTACTGGCGACTATTCCCTACATTGCACTGCAATTAAAAGCGCTTAGTACCAGCTTTTTACTTTTGCAAAACAGTAATAAAATATCAGGCGATATGCTCGCGCTTTCTGCCACATTAATTATGGCCTTATTTGCAATATTTTTTGGTACCCGCAAAGTTGACGTAACAGAGTATCGCTCTGGGTTAATGCTTGCTGTCGCGTTTGAATCGATGATTAAACTTATTGCACTTATTGCTGTAGCAGGCCTTGCTGTTTACACCTTATTTAATATGCCAGAGCCTACTTCAAATAAAGTAACCGAGTCGATTTGGGCCCATTGGAGCGACTTTAACTTCTTTAGCTTTAACTTTATTGGCCAGTCTTTAATGGCTGCGGCCGCTATTATATGTTTACCACGCCAGTTTCATGTAACCGTGGTCGACAATCAAAACAAACGCCACTTACTTACCGCTCGCTGGGCTTTCCCGCTGTATTTACTATTAACTGCCGCAATGATTTTACCTATTGCGACTGCGGCAATTCATCCTGAAATTGGCAGCGGCTATTCACCCGACAGCTTTGTACTTGCCCTACCGTTAATTAACGACAACGCCTTTTTAACTACCTTTGTATTTATAGGTGGTTTATCGGCCGCCACCGCAATGATAGTGGTAGCAACGCTTACATTAAGCACGATGATTTCAAACGATGTGGTATTACCCCTAATGCTACGTCGTAAATTTAAACGCAACTTAATTACTACCAGTTATAAGTCTCGAATTTTACTTGTAAGGCGCTTTGCTATTGCAGGCATATTAATTTTGGCCTATTTCTATCAACAATGGTTTGGCCATAGCAGCGCGCTGGCAAGTATGGGCTTAGTTGCTTTTTCACTTGTTACTCAATTATTACCCGCTATTGTGGGCGGTTTATACTGGCGAAAAGGCCATGCTTATGGGGTTTATGCAGGTTTAGTAGCGGGCTTTATTTGCTGGGTACTATTTTTAATGCTGCCAATACTCGATGCCGGAGCAACGCTTGATAGCGAGCTACAACAAACGCTTATAACTCGTGGAACCTTGATAGCTTTGTTTGCCAATATTGGGTGTTATATTAGTTTTTCACTTGGGGCTGAGGAGCGCTTAATTGATAAGATTCAGGCAGCTGCTTTTGTTAACCCTAAAGATCAGGCTATTTTATCAAGGCGCTTAAATAAAGACGTAAAAGCCACTGTTTACGACTTTAAAATACTACTGCAAACCTTTTTAGGTATTCAGCGCAGCCAACAAGTATTGGCGCATTACGCACTCGCCCATCACTTAAGCGATAACAACGCACACCCAGAGCCTGAATTTATAGCCTACTGCGAACGCGCGTTAACAGGCGTGCTTGGCGCATCTTCCGCGCAAGCATTAATACATACGGTATCGTCGGGTAAGCGTATGGCGTTTGAAGAAGTTGTAAACTTTTTTGACGAAACCACACAAGCGCTGCAATTTAATCAAAATCTGTTATTTACCTCACTCGAAAATTTAAGCCATGGTATTTCAGTTGTCGATAAAGATTTAAAGCTAGTAGCTTGGAATAAACGCTACAGCGAAATGTTCGGCTACCCTGAAGGATTTTTAGAAGTAGGCCAACCCATAGAAGATATTATTAGATACAACGCTAACCGTGGTGAATGTGGCCCTGGTGAAATAGAACGCCAAGTAGAAAAACGTGTGCAGCATTTAAAATACGGCAGCTCGCATCACTTTATTCGCCACCGTCGTAATGGCCAAGTATACGAAATGATTGGTAATCCGCTGCCCGATGGCGGATTTGTTACCAGCTTTTCGGATATTACCAATCACATAAGTACGCAAAATGCGCTTGAAGAAGTAAACATGGATCTTGAAAACCGCATAGAAGCGCGAACTCAAGAAGTGCAAACCATTAATAGAGACTTACAAGCTCAAATAGATAGCCGTGTACAAACCGAGCAAGCACTTACTTTAGCCAAACGAGAAGCTGAGCAAGCCAACGACAGTAAAACGCGCTTTCTAGCACTGGCGAGCCACGACATTTTACAGCCGTTAAACGCAGCACGTTTATACCTTGCTGCCATTGACGAAAAGCAACTCGACAGCACTAACCAAAACAGCTTTGAAAAATTAGGCGACAGTCTCGATTCAACCGTGCATTTAATGTCGGCACTACTTGAAATAGCCAAGCTAGAACAAGGCGCTATGACCCCAACCCCTCGCCACTTTTATATTGAAGATATTTTAGCGCCATTGCAAAGTGAGTACGCTATTTTATCAAGTGATAAAGGCCTTAAGCTTAGTGTGCGTTCACACCAGCAAATTGTGCACAGCGATATAACCTATTTGCGCCGAATTATTCAAAACTTGGTCTCTAATGCAGTTAAATACACCGATAATGGCCGTGTATTAATTGCCTGTAGGAACCGAAAGCACAATTTACGAATAGAAGTATGGGATACAGGCCCTGGTATTAGCGAAGTAGAGCAAGCAAAAATATTTAACGACTTTTACCGTGTTGAGTCGGGCGATAACAAAGGCGTAGGCTTAGGCTTAGGTGTTGTAAAACGTATGGCTGATTTATTAAGTTTGCCGCTTGATGTGCATTCTGAGCCTAATAAAGGTAGCCGTTTTAGTATTGAAGTACCTTATGGAGACGAGCAGTTTGTACAACAAAAAAGTACTACAAACAGCTTAATAGAAAACCGTGCAGCAATTAATATTGTTGCTGTAGACGACGACCCTGAAAACCTAGCTGCAATGGCAAGCTTACTTAAAAAGTGGCAAGCTAATTACACACTGTTTGATAATGTAAATAATGTACTGGCGCACGCTAAAGAAAACGGTGCACCCGATGTTATTTTAATGGACTATCAATTAGGTAGTGACTGCGATGGCATAACGCTAATTAAAACCCTGCGCGAAATTTGGCAAAGCCAAGTACCCGCTATTTTAATTACCGCAGTACGCGACACCGAGCTTAAACAAGAAACCAAAGCCGCTAATATTCATTATTTAAGTAAACCAATTAAACCGGGCAAACTAAAGGCACTGCTTAATCACAGTACATAGTCATCTAGTTAAAAGTATTCTAGTAAAAAGTGCTCTAGTTAAAAGCTATCAAGTAATAGCGTAAAACAAAAAGCCCAGTATCTTCACTGGGCTTTGCTTTATAAAGTGTTTATAAAGTTAAACTGGATTTACTCGGCTTCTAAGCTTTTGGAACAACCAACTTAATCCCACCAACGAAAGTCCTAATCCAATAAACGAAAGCGCTTTAAGTAAGCCCTCCAAGTTAGCCATATCAATTAAAAACACTTTAACAATAACTGCAGCTAGTAAGCCTAAGCCTATTTTTTGTATTAATAACTGGTTTTTTAAATGACCAAAAATAACAGTACCCGCCCCCATTACTAACCAAATAACAGAGTAGCTATAAAGCTCTGCATTACTTGCGCCTTTTGATAAGTAAATATAAGGCCCTTGCCAGTATTGGCGAATAAAGCTGTTTATTGCCAATAATATAAACCCACCCGCAACGGCCAATATAAATGGCGTAGCTTTAGCGTTTATTGGTTTTACAAGCTTGGCCAGCCAAAGCGTTAATCCTGCAGGTACTAACCACAATAGTAATAACCAGTTAAATATTGGCAGCTCACCTATGTAAAGTGATTCAAATAATGGGTTGTCGTCAAGCAGTGTTTTAATAGCAAAAAGCCCTGCTAACCCTACAAGTGCAAAGCCCGCCACTTGGTATAACTTAGCTAAAGTACCGGCAAGTTTTGCTCTGTGTAAATACACACACCCTAATGCCAGCCAGTTACAGGTAAGGAGTATTTGTTCGTAAAAGTTAAGTGAATCAAATTGCGGATAATGCCCTACTAACTGATAACTTGTTTCGGTTGTAATAAAAAGTGCTAAACAATGAAGGGCTGCACCTTCTAACCATACTTTTAATTGAGATGCTTTAAAGCACCTAGCTGCGGCAAAAAATAACGCAATACATAACGGATAAACCACAATGCTCCAATGCAAACCAAATACCGTGAGTGCATCGTAACTTGGCGTCCAAGGTGAAAGCGTAAGGCGCAGTAATAACGCAGCAACCAAGGCTTTTATAGGCCAATGTGGCATAGGCACGCTATAGCGTTTAATAAGTACGCTTATAAGTAATACTTGTACAGCAAGAGCAATGGTTAGGCCGCTGTCACTTAGTAGCATGGTAATTGCTAACGTAATATTGGCATTAGCGCCTACCCAATAAGTAAAACGCTGAAATAGCGTTGTATTATGTTGCGCGAGCTTTATTAAAATAGCGGCGACTACAAACAATACAACGGCCCAAAGTGGATATGCAGTACTTAACGCGGAATTAGGAATAAGCGTATATAAAGTCGCTATCATTACAAATACACTAAATGCTCCCGTAATATGAAACGCTAAACGCTTAATCTGTTTTTTACCGTAATAAAGCCCAAAAGCGGTAAGTAACAATCCGAGTAATAAACCCAAACCGTATTCATTTTTGAATACAAAGAGGGCGTCATCAAATAGGTTTGGCGAAAGATGCGTGCGCTGAGCGCCTATCACTAATAGTGTTGAAATAACTAACGCTACGCCCTGCCAAACATCCCAACGGCTATTTTTAAGGACTAAAAACAACACCAATACAATACTCAACACGCCGATTGTTTGCCACTGCATATCAAAGTGACTTATTAGCATGGTAAATATTAAGGGCGCCATAAAGGCGAGTAATAATGCATGATCTGGAAGCACTTTAATTAAGCGTTTTAAACTGTGCGGGCGATGTTCAATAACATTCAGTTTTAGACCTAAGCGCGGTATAGCAATTAACCCAATAATACTAAGTAAAGCAAATGCCCCCATTAACCAAACGGTATTAATTTTAAGTAATGTAAAACCAACTAAATACCAACCAATATGCCCTGCCCATAATAAATACCACAACCAAGCTCGCTGTACTTTATGTGCAACTAACGCAGCCGACAGGCTTACAAAGCCAACATACATTAACAACGCAAACAAATTACCACTGCCAGTGCTAACCCATATTGGTACGCTGTAAGCGCCTATAATACCAAGCACGGCTAATAGCGGGCCTAGCCTAAGCGCCATCGCACTTGCACTAATTGCTATAATAGCTAACGCAAAAAATGCCACGGTAGGGCTCAGCATGTCGTAATTGCTGTAAGCTAAAAGCGTTAAAGCAAAACAGGTAATAAACCCGCCACTGGCAAGCGCTGCGGGTATGTAATTATTAAAGCCTTCAAATATAATGCGTTTATGGTGCAAATAAGCTGCAGCTGCAATTAAGCCAAGTCCAAATAAGCCGCCTAAGCTCAGCCTCATTACAGGCGATAGTAAACCCGCCTCTAGGCTATATTTAGCTAAAAATATCCCACCAAAAGCAAGTGCGATAGCGCCTATCCAGGTCATCCAGTTTTGCTCAAACCCTGCGCGTAGTTTATTAAAGAGTAATTCTATGGCTGATGCTTTAGCTGGTTTGGCTTTTTTAGGAGGCGCTGATGGCTGATTTATTACCGGTGGCGACGCGCTTTGGGGCGTTAAGTTTGGCTGTGTTTTATAAGCAATTGGCTCAGACCTTGAAAGCGCTGCCTGAGCAATAGACGCTTCGCTTTGAGGTTCACTTTGCGATATCGGTTTATGTGTTTGTAAGTGTGTTACTTTGGCCCTTAAAACAGCAACCTCTTGTTTTAATCCATTTAACTGCACTAGCGCTATTAAGCCGCAAATAGCACCGGCAACTACAACCAGTATTACTATAACGGCTAACCCAACTAAATCATCCATGGCACACTCTTATTAATTATTATGCCCTGAGTGTACCTAATTATTAATAAGTAGGTAAATTTTGTTCAATAAAAAAGCCTAAGCGCTTGTAGGCGCTTAGGCTTTACACTACTTAAAATATGTAAATTTATTCAACACTATCGGTAATAGTACGCTCTAGAGTCATTTTATAACCTGAGCTTGTTGTTTCATCATGCTCTAAAATCAATATGTAGTTACCCTCTTGTGTAAAGTCCATATCGCTTTGTTGAATAAGCACAATTTGCTGACCGTTATCTTCATATATAGCATAAACAGTGTAGACTTGGTTATCTACAACTTGCTCTTCTTGGTCATACTTATCTAGGCTATCAACTACGTTACTGGTGTCGTCTACTGTTTCGCCGTTAAGAGTAAAGTATACATCAACATCTGAAACCGACTGCCCTGCGTAGCTTTCAATTAGGTTTACAACCGATACCGTATGACTGTAGCTACTTGGTGTTAAGTTTTCTTCAACGCTCATCATGCGTAAGCCGTTATCAACGTCGTTATAAAAAATACCCACCGCGCTTTGCTCGCGCTCTAGCGTCATTAAAAAGTTATCAGCGAGTTTAGTACCTTCTTCGTCATACATAGCAACGCTATAACTATTAGGCGAAAGCTCAACGTAGTCAGTATACGAGTCACTTGCTACTGTATTTGTTGTATTTACAGTTGTACCGCGTGTAGTCGAAAAGCTAACTGGCGAGTAGTCATCAACCGTATTTATAAAGCGTAATTGCCCTAACGCAGATTGGTGTTTAAGTTCAGTTACGTAGTTATTATCGGTTACTACATCAAGCGTAATACCACTGTCTTCTGTTGCATAACTTGGGCGGATCATCGCTACATAACTTGCTTCATCGTATAAATAAACCGATGACGACTCATACATAACATCACTGCTACCAGCTTTAGTTATGTAAATAGTGTAATAACCTTCATCAATACTTTGCAGGTCTAACTCACCTAAATATTGAGCCGATGAAAAAAGTGTCGCGCTTTCAAATACGCCATCATCAGTTGCTAAATAAATATCGTAGTTAGTGTCCTCCCCTGCAATATTATAAAACCCTAAGTTAAACTCACCCGTGTCGCTTGTAATAGGTACGCTAAGCTCTGTAAATGTAGGCTCATCAAAGTTACCACTCATTACTATTAATTGAGTTTTATCGCCTTTAATAGATACTTCTTGGTCGCTAATTGTTATATAGCTGTCGTTAGCATCTAGGTACTCAAAACTTACGTCAAAAGTGCCTGTGCTGTAGTTGTGGCGAGTTGTTACATCGGCAAAATCAGCGCCTGAGCGCTCTGTTTCTTCAACAAATAGACGTGTGTATGGGCTGTTATACGAGCCATTATACATTTGAATGTAGCCTGTTGAGCTTGAGCTATCGTCAGAGCCGCAGCCCGACAAAACAGTAATTAGAGTTAAGGGTAATGCAGCTTTTAAAAGGGAGTTGGTCATTAAGGTTATTCCTTATTATTAATATCCCCATTATGACCCAAACATTCTATTTTAATTTCATGATTTACAAAGCATTACCCTCACTGACACTTACTTACGAAAACGTTAAAAAGTGTTATAAATGTGCAAACAATAAGGACGTGTTTTTATATAATTAAGAATGCTTACGAGGCAACTTCAAAACGATCTCGACCATTCTTTTTAGCTAAATATAAAGCTTGGTCGGCGCGTTTCATTACTTTATCTAAAGGCTCATTAGGCATTTGCATTGCAACACCTATACTCACTGTTAAGTGGCGAATATTTTGAACGTTAATAGTATGCGCAATGGTAATTAATTGCTGTGAAAAATCACAAGCTTGCAACATGTTGCTTATAGGTAAGTAGCCACCAAACTCCTCACCACCTAGGCGAGAAAATTTATTATTATGTACAAAAGCATTGTCATATTTGGTTGCTAATTCTTTAAGTACTAAATCACCGACATCGTGACCAAATTCGTCATTAATAGCTTTAAAGTGGTCTATATCGATAATTAAAATAACGTAAGGCGAGTGCTGAGAATTTTTAGCGTGCTGATAAAAATAGCGTCTGTTATGTACCTTCGTTAAATCGTCAATAATTAGCTCACGTGCTAATCGGTTATTAATGCTTTGTACAAAGCGCATCGTTTTAAATAAACCATAAGAAGTTAAAAGCATGCCGCTGGTTCTACATAAGTCTTCAAAATAAACACTTACCCAGTAAGGCTGAACAACTAACTCATCAAGCACATCAGCTGTCGTTCCAACGCTCCAAAGTAATAAACCAAAACTAGAAAAAATATATGCCTGTTTAGATAGCTCAGAACATTGAACCATCCAAAACAGAAATATAATGACAATTAAATTAATAAAATCGGTAGTAAAACCATACACATTGTTTTGTACATTTAAAGGAGGGAAAGTATCTAACGCGTAAGCTGTAAACGTAACGATATAGATCAATAAAGCTAAACTGAAAACTCTATTGATCAAAGGCATTTTATAAAAGTTAGAAAGTTTAACGGTGAGTTTTACTGTTTCAATCATATTAATAGCTAGGTTTTCAGTACTTCATTTAAAAACTATAGCACAATAATAAAAACCCTCGCGAAGATAAAACCCACGATAACACTCAAAGTTACGCTTAAATCAAGACACTAAGTCCCCATAATCCCAACACTAAAATAGTGATGCCAATTATAGCTTTAGTTTTATGTTTACTAATGATTCGCTCAGCTTCATTACCTGCATAATAAACAATAATAGCTAAGCCAAAGTAACGAATAGAACGCGCAATACCTGAGGCTAATAAAAACAGCCAAATAGAGTATTTCGTTGCACCCGCTGCAAGCATCGCTATTTGAAACGGAATAGGCACAATGCCAAGCGTTATAACAAACCAAAAACCTTGATCTTGCATTTGCTGTTTAACGTTTTCAAATTGCTCTGGGCTCGAAAACGTATTAATGATCCAATCACCAACCGCATCAAATAAATAGTAACCCAATGCATAGCCAAAAAGTGCACCTACAATACAACCTAAAGTCGCCATTAACGCGATAAGCCATAGCTTCTCTCTACGTGCTTGCATTAGCGGCACCAGCACTGCCTCAAGCGGAATGGGCACTATAGTTGATTCTAAAAACGACGCTACGGTAATACCGCTAAGCATATGCTTAGAGTCGATAAAGTTACGTGTTTTTTCTTTTAGCTTTTTTTGAATGGCCATAGTAAATCCTTTTCACTTATCAGTAAGAACAAGAGTATTCAATGAGCTAATAATTACATATTTAGGTTAATACACGCTGAAAACACAGTACTAAATTTATCACGCCCTACTGCATTAACAAATTAGTAATATCCATAAGAATATTTTATTATGTGCCCATGCAGTTAGATTCCCTATCACAGTAGTTATTAATTTATGCAAAGTGCGCGTTTTATTCCCTTTAGAAAGCAAGATATTGTTGATATGTGTAGCGAAGAGCTTAAAAGCAGTACACAAAAAACATCGTTTAAACAATTTTGCGATTTACTAGCAAGCCTTATTCATTACGATTATCACTCAACACTTGAGTCACTTAAAAACAACTACGCCCCTTTTGATCCCAACAGTGACACGCGATCGTTAGCGCCAGTATCGGCGGATCAAAAAGCGCAGTGCCAACATGAGTTTGCTAAAGATTTTGCTAAGGTGCTTAATGCCGCTAATTTTGAAGTGATCACCAATGAAGACTTACAAGATGCATTAAACGAAGAGTCACTATTTAAGGTGCGCCTTGAAGTTGAATTTGACGACTTTGAAGAAGTGGTTTTTTATCGCCGTGGCGAGTCGCAACTCACTGAAACCATTACCAGCTTTTGGGGCCTTCGTAAAAAACCGCTGCACTTTACTAATTACGACCGTGTTGCCGTGTTTATTCGCTTTAAAGACAGCGCTTATTTTAAAGCTAAAAATAAAACGCCAATGGTATTTGAGCCAAGCTCAACCATAGTAAAGCTGTTTCAAAATGTGCCAAAGGCCGATCTCGAAATGCTATTTCCTAATAGCGAAGTACGCATGCGCCCTATTGATAAAGCAATTATTGGCTCATCGGCTTTAGTTGGCGGTGCAGTGGTACTTATAACTAAACTTGGCGCATCAATCGTATTATTGCTTGCTCTGTTTGCTTTTTGGGGTGGTTTTAGAAGTGAAGCTGTAGAAATGACCCAACAACATTTTATTACCTTTGCTATTGGCATGGGAGTATTTGGCAGCTTTATTTTTAAAGAATGGAGTAAGTTTAAAAACCGTAAAATTAAATTTATGAAAGCGCTTAGCGATAACCTCTACTTTAAAAACCTTGATAATAACGCGGGTGTTTTTCACACGCTTATAGACGCCGCCGAAGAAGAAGACATAAAAGAAGCCTTACTTGCTTATACTTTTTTATTAAAATCAGAAAGCGGCTTAACCGCCCAAACGCTTGATGAACAAATAGAGCATTGGTTTAAAAGCAAATACCAGTGCAGTCTTGATTTTGAAATTAGCGACGCACTTGAAAAGCTGGTACGTATGCGTTTGGTAACGTGCACTAGTGATGTGTATAGCGCAATCAATTTAGAACACGCAAAAACGATATTAGATGAGCGTTGGGATAATCTTTTTCAATATAATTAATGTAGTATTTTTGCTAAATAATACCCAAATAAAAAAGCAGCTGTAAGTACAGCTGCTTTTTTTATTACATTATCAGTAGCTAGTATTTAAGCTAATTCAGCTTCTGCTTTTTTAGTAAATTTAGAATGTACTAACTTATAAAGCGCAGGCAATATTAACAGTGTCAGTAAAGTTGATGAAATAATCCCGCCAACCACTACTGTCGCGAGAGGTTTTTGCATTTCAGAACCCGTTCCCGAATTAAGCGCCATAGGTATAAAGCCTAAACTTGCCACCAGCGCCGTCATCAGTACTGGGCGCAAGCGCTGTAATGCACCGCTGTGAATTGCATCAAACAAACTTAAACCATCGCTTCGTAACTGCTTTATAAACGACAGCATAACTACGCCGTTTAATACCGCGACACCACTTAGGGCAATAAAGCCGACACCCGCTGATATTGAAAGCGGCATATCGCGCAGCAATAACGCAAGCACACCACCCGTTAATGCCAGTGGCACACCACTAAATATAATCAATGAATCACGAAGCGATCCAAAGGCGCTATACAGTAAGCCAAATATAAGCAGTAAAGTGACCGGCACAACCAACGACAATCGCTTACTTGCTGATTGTAGCTGCTCAAACGTGCCGCCGTATTCAAGCCAATAGCCACTTGGTAAGTTAAGTGATTCATTCATGCTTGCTTGCGCATCACTTACAAAGCTTGCTAAATCGCGCCCTTCCACATTGGCAGTTACCACTACGTTACGTTTACCGCTTTCGCGGTTTATTTGATTAGGCCCTTTTTCAATGCTAATTGTTGCCACTTCGCCAAGCGGTACAAACGCAAGTTCTGGGTTACTATCTTTAGGTAAAGCAACTGGCAAACGAGCAAGTGCTGATACATCGCTAGACCAACGTTTATCAAGGCGTACTAATAACGAAAAACGTTTATCGCCTTCGTAAATTAGTCCGGTTTGCACACCACCAACAGCGGCGGCAAGTGTCTGTTGAATATCGTTTACGCTTAAACCCAATAACGCCATATGGTCGCGCATTGGTGTTACCGAAAGTGTTGGCAATCCTTCCATTTGCTCCAAACGTACATCGGTAGCACCTGCAATATTACGCATTAGCCCTGTGGCTTTTTCGCCAAACTCTTTAAGTACGCTTAAGTCGTCACCATAAATACGCAGTGCCACATCGGCGCGCACGCCAGCAATTAACTCATTAAAGCGCATTTCTATTGGTTGTGTAAATTCGTAATTATTACCAGGGACATCGTTAACACGGGTACGAATTTGCTGAACCAATTCTGCTTTAGTAAGTGCTGGATTAGGCCACTCATCTTGCGGTTTGAGTATTAAAAAAGTATCGGCAACATTGGGCGGCATAGGATCGCTTGCTACATCGGCAGTACCAATTTTTGAAAATACGTTAGCAACCTCAGGCTGATCTAATATGGCTTGCTCAAGCTCTTTTTGCATTTGCACAGATTGCTCAATACCGGTGCCAGTAATGCGCAGCGCGTGCATAGCAATATCCCCCTCATCAAGTTTCGGTAAAAATTCTGCGCCCATGTTTTTAACTTTAAAACCAAGCACTAATACTAATGCAGTGGCAATACCCACCATCAGCCACGGTAATTTAAGCGATATACCAAGTAATGGCTTATACACTTTTTTAACGCCGCGCATGACTGCGTTTTCGGTTTCATCAACCTTACCGCGAACAAACACTGCAATAGCAGCGGGTACAAAGGTAACGCCAAATATAAGCGCGCCAATTAACGCCGCAACTACAGTAAATGCCATTGGCTGAAACATTTTGCCTTCAACGCCACTTAGTGCAAATAAAGGTAAGTAAACCAGCATAATAATAACAATGCCAAATACAGCCGGTGTAAATACTTCTTTGGTGGCTTCGGTCACTACATTTAAACGCTCGTTTAAGGTAAGTAGCCTGCCATGTTTATGCTGAGCTACACCGAGTTGGCGCAGGCAGTTTTCAACAACAATTACAGCGCCATCAACAATTAAACCAAAGTCGATTGCGCCTAGGCTCATTAGGTTACCCGATACGCGATTACCCACCATTCCTGTAACGGCAAACAACATACTCAACGGAATAACCATTGCCGTAATAAGCGCGCCCGTTACATTACCCAGCAGTAATAGCAAAATTACTATCACTAAAACGGCACCTTCAAATAAGTTGGTTTGCACGGTTGCTATGGTTTTATCAACAAGAGTTGTGCGGTCGTAAACCGCTTCAACAATAACGCCAGCGGGTAAGCTTTTTTGCACATCAACTAACTTATCAGCCATGGCTTTTGCCACTACGCGGCTGTTTTCGCCAATTAGCATCATGGCGGTGCCGAGCACGGTTTCTTCGCCGTTATAAGTGGCCGCGCCGGTTCTAAGCTCTTTGCCTAAAAGCACGTTAGCCACATCTTTAATGCGTACAGGCGCATCGTCGCGCTTAGCTATAACGGTATTGGCTATGTCTTCTAGTGTTTTAAGCTGCCCAGGCGAGCGTACTAAATATTGCCCGTCAAAGCGCTCAATATAGCCTGCGCCTCGGTTACTGTTATTAACCTCAAGTGCACTAATTACATCGCTAATAGTAAGCTTATAGGCAATGAGTTTTTCGGGCACTGGCGCTACTTGGTATTGGCGCTCAAAACCACCTTGGCTGTTTATTTCGGTAACGCCTTTTACTTTTAAAAGCTGCGGGCGAATAACCCAATCTTGTAAAGTACGTAAGTCTTCGGCGTTGTAGGCGGTGCCATCTTCTTTTAACGCATTAGGCGTGGCGTGCACACTATAAGTAAATATTTCGCCTAAACCACTGGCAATAGGACCCAAGTTTGGCTCTACGTTATTAGGTAAGTCGGAGCGAATACTTTGAATGCGCTCACCAATTTGCTGACGCGCCCAATAAATATCGGTGCCTTCATTAAAAATAACCGTTACTTGCGAAAGCCCATAACGCGAAAGCGAACGGGTATAATCAAGCTTAGGTATGCCCGCCATGGCGGTTTCTACCAAATAGGTAATGCGTTGCTCTACCTCTAATGGCGTAAAACCCTGCGCTTTGGTATTAATTTGCACTTGTACGTTAGTTATATCGGGTACTGCGTCTACTGCTAAATTTTGAATGTTGTATACACCAAATCCAGCAAATAAAAATGTAAGCGCAAGCACCAGCATGCGGCGTTTAACCGCAAAAGAAACTATCCAATTAATCATGGTGCCTCCTAGTGAGCGTGGCTTGCGCCGCTTTTTAAAATATCGGCTTTAATGACATAACTATTGTCTGTTACGTATTCGCTACCTGCGTTTAAGCCTGTAAGTACTTCTACCCACTCGCTATTTTTTGCACCTAAGGTAACGGGACGCACTTCAAATACATTGTTTTTACGAACAAACACACTGAATTGACCGTTAAACTCTTGAATTGCTTGTGGCTTTACACGCACGCTGGCATTTATTTTAGCCACACTTACATCGCTATTTATATGCATGCCTGGGCGCCAATGCCCGTCTGGGTTATTAAGCTCTATACGGGCGCGCGCTATGTGCCCGCCAGTCATCATTGGAGCTATAAAAAACACTTTTCCTTGCGTATTTAAATGATGATGTAGGTCGTACACTTTAGCGCTTTGACCAATGGCGAGTTTTTCAATGTTTTCAGGAAAAGCCGATAACTCAACCCATACTTTATCAAGGTTAACTACCTGCATAAGTGCGCTGGTGCTTGCAAGCTCGCCACGCTTTAAGTATTGCTCGGTTACAACGCCGCTAATTGGGCTTTTAATGGGGTAATTTTGCAGTGTTTCGCGGTTGGTTACATTGGCAAGTACTTCGCCTTTTTTAACGTTTTGACCAATGCTTACAAAAATATCACTGATCAATCCGGCATACGGCGCCATTACTTCTACCGTGCCGTGTTGTGTTGGAGCAATAACACCAAAAAGCGTATCGGTAATATCTACTTCACCACTTTGCGCTATCTCGGTTTTAATGCCTGCGCGCTCAATAGCTCGCTCTGTTAACGTGGTTTGCCCTTCGTGTTGATCGAACTCATAGCTAATGCTCTCACTGTTGTAATTAGCAGTAACGGTAAGTGCAAACGAATGCGGTTCGTTAATTGATTGCGTGCTCACAAGATAGTCGCCCTCAGCTGTAAACTGTATATTTTGCGGGGCTTCAACTAAGCGCTTTAAACTCATTGTTATGTTTAAGTCGTTTATATTAATCGGCTGATTTTGCTTATAGCCGTATACGCGCAGCTCAACATTACCTGCAAATTCTTGCAATTTAAGCTCAAGGGTTAATTTAGGATCAGTTAATAAAAAGCCGCCGTGTGGACCTTGCTTTTGCTCGTGTTGCTCTGTTTCTTTATGACCTGACTCGCCATGCTCAGCAGAGGCAAATACACCTGTGCTTACAAAGCTGCTGGCAAACGAAAGTGATACTAGTAATGCGATTATATTTTTATTCATGATTGATGAGTCTCAATTAAAGATTGGCCTGTTAAACGCTCAAGAGTAAGTAGCACTTGGTACAGCTCTGCGTGAGTTGTAATAAGTGTGCGTTTAGAATCAAAAAGTGCTTGTTGAGCATCAAGCAATTGCAACACCGAAATTTGTCCGCGTTGATAACTTTTTAAGCTTTGCTCAATCAATGTTTGTGCCTGAGGAATAATTTGATCAGATAATAGCTTTGCCTGATTAGCTCGACCTTGATAATAAGCGTACAAAGTACGTACTTGCTGGCGTAGCTGGATGCGCAATTGCCCTTGCTGCTCATTTAAAAGCATGAGCTGACTATTTGCAGCTGCAATATTGCCGCTATTAGAATTGCTTAATTGCAGTGGCATAGAAAACGAAAACACTAACGAGCTGGAGTCATTTTGCTGGTTATAGCGCACGCCTCCCCCTACGTTAATATCGGTTTGTCCGTTTGCTTTTTGTAGTGTTAAGTTGGCTGTTTGCTGTAAATATTGCTGCTGTAATAATGCAAATTCAGGAGCTTGGTTAACCGCATCTAAAAGTGCTTGTGCTGATTTAAGCGCAGTAATTACATTAATATTGCCAGCAAAAGTATCGTAGGGTTGCTCCTCACTCCACAGCTCGTTAAGCGATAAACTTGCTCGCTCAAATTCACTATTAAGCATGGCTTTATCAAGCTCTACTTGGCTAAGTGCATAACGCATGCGCGTTACATCAGCTTGCGACGCAGCACCCGCATTGGCTCTTTGTTCAATCGCTTTAAGCGCCTGGGTAACTACCTGTTTACGTTCACTATTTAAACTTAATAATGTTTGAAATTTAAGCCCTTGATAGTATCGCTCAGCAGTGGTTGCCAATAACGCTAAACGGGTATTTTGATACTGTATTGCTTGGGCTTTAATATTGGCGGTTGCGTAATTAATACGGCTTTGGCGCTTATCGCCCAGCTCTATTAATTGGCTTAAAGCCAGCGTGTACTGCGCCCCCGAAAACGCATGGGAGCCATGGGTTCCTAAAAAGTTTTCAGCTTCAAAACTCAGCTCAGGATTAGGCGAAAGTGCAGCTTGAGATTTAAGCGCACTCAATATTTTTTGATGATAAGGGTAGCGTTTTAATACCAGATTTTGTTGTTCGGTATTACTCAGTGCCTGCTTAAGGGTTAATGTTTTAACATTCGCCAAAGTACTAAAAGCAGGTAGCGCGCACATTAGCGCCACCAGCATAATTGGTTTTTTATTCATATAGCGTGTCCGTTTTTTAACAAACAGAGTTAACTTAATCACTACGCCTATTTTAAAAACAAGCGCGATCAAGCAACCTAAATATGTAAATAACTAGCCTAATAGCGCACAAGCGCAGGCAGTTTTTACAAAGTATTTAAAATTAAAAGCTAGCTATAAAAATTTGGTGGCGGTACATCTGGCGGGTAATTTAACCCGTTATAGCACGCAGGCGAAGTTGCTTTACTTTGCTCTGGGCTTATTGAATGGCTAGAGGTGCTGTTGTAGCCACAATGGCAATGTTGGTGGGCATGAATCTCGGTAGTTGATGTTTTATCGCTTTGGTTATCATCGGCTGTGGAGTCGCCTTGCGATAACGAACTGGTTACGTGATCAACGTCTTCTTGCAAATGATACGCAGCACCATCACAGCTAATAAAGCTGTGTACAAGCACTAATAATATCACTATTAAAAAACGGTTTGAGCGCATTACCTACCTAAAACTCTAAAATGCAATTTAAGAAATCGCACAATACCTTAAATTTATTCAAATGTAGAGAGCCGCTAACGTTATTTTCTAAATTCGCTTGGCGACACACCTACCGACTTCTTAAAACGTTTGGAAAAATTAAAAATATTAGAGTACCCCACATAACTTGCCACATGCGAAATTGGCCAAGCCGTGTTTAACAATAAGTTTTTAGCCCGTTCAATGCGTAAATAAATAAGTTGTTGTATTGGACTTTTACCAAATTGCGCTTGGCATAAACGATGCAAATGCGGCGATGAGTAATGCACATGTTCGCACATTACCTCTATTGTCCAATCAAACTGCAAGCGCTTATCTACCTCTTCAAACAGACTAATTAAACGATTATGCGCCGCACCCTGTGAATTATTTTGCAGCGTAGCATTTAAGTAATGACTTAAAATAGGCGTTACGCTTTCGCGTAAATTAGCATTGGGCTCGCTGTATAAAAGCTCCATAGCAAGGTGTAACGGTTCAAGTTTTTGCTCGGTTAATACCAATGCTTGCGCTAAGTTTAAATGCTGCCAACGTTTAGTATTTGCAAGGTTTAACCAAATAACATCCCAATGTTCAGCATCAATTTTCACTTCAAAGCTTTGCTTTGCTGGTAGCACAATAAGTGTATTGGCATTAAGTGTGTACTGCTCATTTTGTGTTGTTAAATTACCCTGCCCTGCAAGCGTATAAAAAAGTGTATGTTCTAGCGGTGCTGAGCGTGCTACGCAATAACGACCCGATAGGTTTGAGCAACCCGCAAGTGCTATTTCAAGGTTTGGCATTTGCGCGAGCGTTTGTGAATCAATAAAGCGTTCTATACAACGCGGACCAATATCAAGTATGTCTTTAATGTTATAGCGCATAATTAAAATGATAGTTTTGGACAAATAAAGGAGAGCTTTAAGCATAACCCCTGCGATTATTTTTAGCTATATTTAGCGCATTATAATTGCCCGCTTATGCAATAGGATAAACATGACCTCTTTACAGCACATAATTAATCGCCGAGATTGGGAAAACCCAATTTCAGTACAAGTTAATCAAGTAAAAGCGCACAGCCCACTCAATGGATTTAAAAGCGTTGACCATGCCCGTACTAACACGCAATCGCAAAAACAAAGTTTAAACGGTCAGTGGGACTTTAAATTATTTGATAAACCCGAAGCGGTTGATGAATCGTTGCTAAGTGAAACACTAAACAGCAACTGGCAAAGTATTACAGTGCCTTCTAACTGGCAATTACACGGCTTTGATAAACCTATTTACTGTAATGTTAAGTACCCATTTGCAGTTAACCCGCCTTTTGTACCAAGCGATAACCCTACAGGCTGTTACCGCACTGAATTTAATATAAACGAAAGTCAGCTAACTCAGCGTAATCATATTATTTTTGAAGGCGTTAACTCGGCGTTTCACCTGTGGTGTAACGGACAATGGGTGGGTTATTCACAAGATAGCCGCTTACCGAGCGAGTTTGATTTAAGCGAACTGTTAGTTGCAGGCACTAACCTTATTGCCGTTATGGTTATTCGTTGGAGCGATGGCAGTTATTTAGAAGATCAGGACATGTGGTGGCTAAGCGGTATTTTTCGCGATGTTAACTTACTTACAAAACCACAAAATCAAATACGTGATGTGTTTATAACCCCCAATTTAGACGCTTGCTATCGCGATGCAACGCTACATATAAAAACGGCGATTAATGCGCCAAATAACTATCAAATAGCAGTGCAAGTTTTTGATGGCGAACAGGCGCTATGTGAGCCGCAAATTCAAAGTACTAACAATAAACGTGTTGATGAAAAAGGTGGTTGGAGCGATGTTGTATTTCAAACAATTGATATACAAAGCCCTAAAAAATGGACCGCCGAAACCCCATACTTATACCGCTGCGTTGTGAGTCTGCTTGATGAGCAAGGCAATACCATCGACGTTGAAGCTTATAACATTGGCTTTAGAAAAGTAGAAATGCTTAACGGGCAGCTTTGCTTAAACGGCAAACCGCTACTCATTCGCGGTGTTAACCGCCACGAACACCACCCAGAAAACGGCCATACAGTTACTACCGCCGATATGATTGAAGATATTAAGCTGATGAAGCAAAATAACTTTAATGCCGTGCGTACTGCTCACTACCCTAACCACCCTCGTTTTTACGAACTGTGTGACGAGCTAGGTTTATACGTAGTTGATGAAGCAAATATAGAAACCCATGGCATGTTTCCTATGGGGCGTTTAGCTAGCGATCCGCAGTGGGCTGGTGCATTTATGTCGCGTTATACGCAAATGGTTGAGCGCGATAAAAACCACGCCTCAATTATTATTTGGTCATTGGGCAACGAATGCGGACACGGCGCAAATCATGATGCTATGTACGGCTGGTCAAAAAGCTTTGACCCTTCTCGCCCAGTGCAATACGAAGGCGGCGGCGCAAATACAACGGCTACCGACATTATTTGCCCAATGTACGCCCGTGTAGATACCGATATTAAAGACGATGCGGTACCTAAATACTCTATTAAAAAGTGGCTAAGCCTACCAGGTGAAACTCGCCCGCTTATTTTATGTGAATACGCCCACGCTATGGGTAACAGCCTAGGTAGCTTTGACGATTACTGGCAAGCATTTAGAGAATACCCACGCCTACAAGGCGGCTTTATTTGGGATTGGGTAGACCAAGGTTTATCTAAAACAGACGAAAACGGCAAGCATTATTGGGCTTACGGCGGCGACTTTGGTGATGAACTAAATGACCGTCAATTTTGTATAAATGGCTTATTGTTCCCAGACCGCACGCCGCACCCTAGCCTGTTTGAAGCTAAATACAGCCAGCAACATTTACAATTTACACTGCGTGAGCAAAATCAAAACCAATACACCATTGATGTATTTAGCGATTACGTATTTAGACATACCGATAACGAAAAGCTTATTTGGCAGTTAATGCAAAATGGCATCTGTGTTGAGCAAGGCGAGCATGTACTTAATATTGCTCCGCAAAGTACGCACACGTTAACTATTAAAACTAAAACAGCGTTTGAGCAAGGTGCGCAATATTACCTTAATTTAGATGTAGCATTAGTTAACGACTCACACTTTGCAAACGCTAATCACGTTATGGATTCAGAGCAGTTTAAGCTTATAAATAGTAACAATTTAAGCAGTAAGTTATTTGTATCATCATCTGAGCAAAACGCTATAAGTGTTAGCGAAACCGACTCTCAACTAAGTATTGAAAACGATAAATTTAAACTTGTTTTTAGCAAGCAATCAGGGCTTATAGAGCAGTGGTTACAAAACGATACTCAGGTTATTAATAGCCCATTGGTTGATAACTTTTATCGCGCCCCACTTGATAACGACATTGGTGTAAGCGAAGTAGACAACCTAGATCCTAATGCATGGGAAGCTCGTTGGTTGCGTGCAGGTATAGGGCAATGGCAGCGCACATGTAGCTCAATTCACGCAGTGCAATCAAGCGTTGATATACGTATTACTTGTGTATTTAATTACGAGTTTAATGGCGTGCTACAGGCTCAAACACAGTGGTTATATACCCTCAATAATACTGGTAATATTAGCTTAAATGTTGAAGTGCACTTAAACGATACTCTGCCACCAATGCCGCGTATAGGGCTAAGTACAACGCTTAACAAGCAAAGCGATACAAAAATAAACTGGCTAGGTTTAGGGCCTTTTGAAAACTACCCAGATCGCAAAGCCGCAGCACGTTTAGGTTATTACAGCTTGAGCTTAAATGAGCTACATACACCGTATATATTCCCAACTGATAATGGCCTGCGTAGCGATTGCCAATTGCTGAGTATTAATAACTTAACCGTGACTGGCGCGTTTTTGTTTGCAGCCAGCGAGTATTCGCAAAGTACGCTAACGCAAGCAAAACACACTAACGAACTAATTGCTGATGATTGCGTACATGTACACATTGATCATCAACATATGGGTGTAGGTGGCGATGATTCATGGAGCCCAAGTACTCATAAAGAGTATTTACTTGAGCAAAAGCAGTACAGTTATTCTTTAACTTTTTCAGCTAAATAATTTAGTAGTTAACCTACAAAAATAGCGGCCAAATTGGCCGCTATTCTTCAATTAATAAACTCTATTTATTAGCTAGTTTTTTAGCTAATACGTTATCAAGCGAAAAGCTTCCCGCTCCTTGAATTGCTAAAACTATAGTTACTACAAGTAACGTTAATGCGTATTCATAGCCATTATTTGCCATAAATAAGCCATTACTAATATGTACGCTAAAAATAGCAATCAGCATAGTAAAGCCGGCAACTACAGCAGCTGGGCGAGTTAACAAACCAATTGCTAATGCAATGCCACCAAAAAACTCAGCGCTACCTGCCATCATTGCTAACCAATAGCCAGGCTCTAAACCAATACTTGCCATCCATTGACCTGTACCTTCAAGCCCGTAACCGCCAAACCAAGCAAATAGTTTTTGTGCACCATGCGCCGCTAAAATAAGGCCAACTGGTACTCGTAAAATTAATGCTGCTACGCCTGCTTTTGAGCTAAGTAATGTGTTTAGTAATTTCATGAGTTTAGTCCTGTTTTAATTTATTTAATCGTTAGATTTTTTCTAACCGTTGAGCACAGTTTACTATCATCATTCAAAAACATTAATACAGACTTTATTGGTTAATTAGCAACGCAGTATTTATAATCAACCATAAAAAAACCGCCAACCTAAAGGTTGGCGGTTTTTATTAACGCTAAAACTTAGTATATTTAAGTAAGCGCTTAGCTTTGAAAATTAAGCAACTGCTTGCTCTAAAATTTCGCGGCTTTCTTTAAGCGTAATAGCTTGGTTTTCACCAAGTGCTAGCATGCCGTGTGCTTCAA
This sequence comes from Pseudoalteromonas sp. NZS127_1, assembly GCF_015864295.1. NCBI lineage: Bacteria > Pseudomonadati > Pseudomonadota > Gammaproteobacteria > Alteromonadales > Pseudoalteromonadaceae > Pseudoalteromonas > Pseudoalteromonas sp. NZS127_1. Next base: position 76,792 of record NZ_JADYXO010000011.1, read on the forward strand.
GTTTGCCAATAATATTGTCAATAGCAGCGGCTTTATCATCGCCATGTTCAGTAAGCTGGGTCGCTACGTCAAGGCTGTGGTAAAACGCTTCAATTGCTAAAATTGTTTTCTCAGCTAAGTCGTCAGATTGCTCAAGACCAAATACGTTTTTACCCATTTGCTCTAGTTTTGCTTTTTTAACTGCAAATTGGTTGCGCAGTAAAGAAGGCTGAACAATAGCAAGTGAGCGTGCATGGTCAACACCGTAAGCGGCTGTAAGCTCGTGGCCAATCATGTGCGTAGCCCAATCTTGCGATACACCAGAACCAATTAAACCATTAAGTGCTTGGTTTGCTGCCCACATAAGGTTTGCGCGCCATGCATCGTCTTGGTTTTCAAAGTTATCGCCTAATGTTTTAAGCGTTCTTAAAAGCGCCTCTGCGTAACCTTCTTGAACCAATGCTGTTTCAGGGAATGTTAGGTACTGCTCACACGTATGAACCCATGCATCTACTAAACCATTTACAAGTTGGCGCTGTGGTAATGTTTTCATTACATCAGGGTCCATAATCGCAAACTTAGGTTGTACCGCAGGAGACATAAACGGAAGTTTTTGTTTAGTCGCAGCTTTGCTCACAACAGAACCTTGGTTAGACTCAGAACCTGTAGCTGGAAGCGTAAGTACTGCCCCAATGGGTAATGCGCTAGTTACTTTATGCTTACCAGTAGGAATATCCCAACCTTCGCCATCGTAAACGGCAGATGCTGCAATGTATTTAACGCCGTCGATTACTGAACCGCCGCCTACACCTAGTACAAAGTCTATATCTTGTTCTTTACAAATTTTTACTGCTTGATCTAACACTTCAATTGTTGGGTTAGCGCCAACGCCCGAAAACTCAACCCAGTCAAAGCCTTCAAGTGCTGCTGCAACTTGGTCGTACACGCCGTTCTTTTTAATTGAACCGCCGCCGTACACTACAAGTACTTTTTGATCCTTTGCGATCAAATCAGTTAGTGAGGCAATTTGTTCTTGGCCGAACTGGATAAGTGTTGGGTTTACGTAGCTAAATTTCATTATTTTGCTCCTAGGTGACGGTTAAATACTAAATATAATGCTTAGTTACTAACTAAGCTAAACTTCAATGAGTGCATATTAGTGGCAAAACAAACATAAAAAAAGCCCAATAACTCGCAAAAGCTTGCCTAAAACTGTCAAGATTGATATTTTACGCAAAATTCGTACGATAGTAGAAGTTTTAATGTCCTCAATAGCCAACATGATGCAAAAATTTGCAGAGCACAATAATTTACTTAACTTTGAAGGCAACATGGAAACCATTATTCCAGGTGTGTACTTTCATCGTGCAAGTAAAAGCTCGCCGCGCCAACCACTTATATATAACTCAGGTATTATTATTGTTGGGCAAGGACATAAGATAATTCATTTTCCTGATCATCAAATAAAATATGGTGAAGGCGACTACCTTGTTTTAGGTGTACCTGTGCCACTTGAATGCGAAGCTTTTACCGATAACAACCTGCCTGTTATGGGGATTGTTATAGATATAAACCCGGTAATGTTACATAAATTAGTAAACCAAATTGGTACACATAAGCCATTCACCACTGGGCAAATGAGTGGGGTTCAATCGGCTAAAATAGATGGCGCAATGGAGCAAGTAACCCACCGTTTACTTAGCGTGCTTAATAACCCTATTGAGGCTGATGTTTTTGGCGAAGATATAGTAAAAGAATTGGTATATCGTGTACTTTGTGGTCCACAAGGACATACTTTAATAGGGCTTGCTATGCATGATGGGCATTATGCGCGTATCGCCCGTACGCTCTCAACTATGCACAGTAGTTATGCCAATCAAATTACAGTTGAGGGGTTGGCTGAAGATGTAAACATGAGCGTATCGTCGTTCCATCGTGCTTTTAGGCAAGTAACATTTGAGTCACCTTTGCAGTATTTAAAAAAAGTACGCTTAGCTAAGGCTAAAGAGCTTATAACCAGTAGTGGAAGCAAAGCCAACGAAGCCGCATTAAAGGTTGGCTATACCAGTCCATCGCAATTTAGCCGCGAATTTAAACGCCACTTTAATAAAACCCCCAGTGAAATGTTAATTCAACTACATAACTAGGTAATGGTTTTAGAGATGTAAATTAACCGAGAGAGTCAATCTTAAGCACTGCTTTTTTTGGTGTTTAGCAAAGCTTGCTTAGTAAATTGGCGATTAATAAGTTGGCTAAAAATAATAGTAAATAACGTTGAGAAAATGGCAGCTGTTGCGTTCACCTGCCAAATCATAAAGTTATGTTTTAACATAAACGCAATCACCGCAAAAAATACACACCCACCTAATGAACCAATAATACCGCCATTAAGAATTTTAAACGTTGAGGCTTGTTTGTCACTAAAATGGGCAACACTGCCCATTACCGCTAAAATAACCGGAAAGGTAGATATTAACCCGCTCCATGCAGACCCTATATGCTGCGATATAAACGTAACAAGCACGATAAAGCTCGTCACTAATATCATTTTTACCGGAAGCTCCCAGCGGGCATTTAATGGTTTTGCATCAACTGATATATTTAGCTTTGTAGAGATAATAGTTAAACCGAGTAAAATACAAAGCGAAACCACACTCGCCACAATAATATTCACTGGTAAAAATAAAGTAATAACGCTAAATACGCACCAAATACTCAACGCTGTAAAAAGCGATTTAAGCATTCCAAATCTTCGTGATACAACCAAGTAACTAAAACAAAATAAGCCTATACCGCTCATACCATAAAGAGAGGCCACCGCTGAGTTAGCTGCAAATAATTTACCTTGCTCTAATGCTATAAAATAAGAAATAGGCCCAGAGGTAATAGGCAAGCCAGGAATTATGCCGCTAACAAAACTACCAAAGCGTTTTTGGGCGAATGTTATTAGTAAAATAAGCAAAGGTGCAATTATGAGTTTAAGCAGCATAAATAACAATAAAGTATGAGAATTGAAATTAAGTCTACGTGTCTATACCTACATTGTAGAGTGAATAAAAATCATGTATGTAGCGTAATTTTTTTTACCTGTAAATATTAACTAATTTATCAAAACACTGATTAATAGTTATAAAAAAACCACTTATTAAAGTGGTTTTTTAGCTTAACTTAAACAACAGCATTTATACTTTTTTAAATAAAACCTCTGGATTTACCATGGTTTTCATTTCAAGCACATTGCCATTTGGATCTTCAATAAAAAACGTTTCTTGCTCAAACTCATCACCAATAAATCGGCGATATGGTTTATCTAAGTATTCAATACCCGCATCTTCAATACGTATTTTTAACCCGTTAAATTCATCTTCAGATAGGTGAATCCCAAAGTGAGGTACTGCCACAGCTCCCATATCTACATCATGGCGAACTGTTGGTAAGCGCTCAACACTCTGGTGCAAGGTAAGTTCATTACCCCAAAAATCTATATCTACCCAGCGACCTTCTTCACTGTTACCCGTTTTACAGCCTAGTACGTCACAATAAAACGCTTTAGCCACTTTTAAATCGCCAGCCGGAATAGCCAGATGTAAACAGTTAGACATAAATAACCCTTGGTTAACACTTTAATACATTAAATTATCGCCATTATACATAACTTGTGATTTATAGAACATTAACAGCGGCACTATTAAGCATATTTAATACCTAAAATCCGTTTAAAAAACACGTTTTTAAAGTTTGTAATTACTTATAACATTTATTTGTTAGAGAGTATTAGAAAGCGCAAAAGGATTAGTTTAAAATGCGCCGCTATGATTAAATTCTTATTTTTAAAATTCATCACTTTCTTTTTAGGCTTTGTAGCTTGCTTTGCTATGCACACTACTTTTGCATTACCTTTAGTGATTTCTGCTGCGCTAACGGGGCTTATTGGCTCGTTTATTCCTTTTCCTGCACTTTATAAAAACCATCCGTATGCTGCAATTTATGCTGGTAGCTTTGCAGGTATGTGTTCAACTCATTTAATTACCAGTTACTGGGAAATTGCTATTATTTCGCTTATTGGCTCAAGTTTGTATGTGCTTACTATGAATATGTTTACAGGTTTTGGTGGCAAGCTTGGCAGCGTAGCTTTTGCAAGCGTGGCACTTTTTGTATTAGCCAAAGGAATTGTATTATGAGTATTGAATATCCATTACTTGTACTGCTTGGGGCTTTTTTAACATTTTATTTAGCTAAGCATAGTCGCTTTGACGGGGTTAGAGCGTCGTCTTCACTTTCTATTATTGCTTATTTAATTTTTAGCGCTTTAAATTTGAACCCCGATTTATACGCAATTGTATTTTTTGGCGGCACATTTATAGGTATGAGCGCCCCACATCGATTTGGTATTTATACTGTAGCAAGCTCATCTATTTTATTTTCAATCTTATTTGAATTTCTTGTACCAAAACTTGACGGCTATGGCGGTGCATTAGGTATTAGTGCATTTTTATCTGTATGTATTTGCCATACTTGTATTTTATTAGGTGCCCCAAGAAGTAAAAAACCGCCACCAGTTCAATAAAAAGTGGAAACTAGGCTGATTTTTATCCTGACATTAACTTTAATATATTTAAAAATTAGAGTGTAAAATATTCATGTTTTAGCCTGTTCCTTTTTTCTGCAAGTCTGTTAGAATCTTCCGCGAACTTTATTTACCCTAAATAAAGACAATCATATATGGATTTATGAAAATGAAAAAACTAATCGCAGTAGCAGCTCTATCTTTACTTCCTTTCTCAAACGCAATGGCTGACCAAGATATTGGTTGTGGTCTTGGTTCTATGTTATTTGCTGGTCAGCAAGGTAAAGGCGTTAAAATTTTAGGCGCTACAACAAATGGTACATCTGGTAACCAAACTTTTGGTATCACTTTTGGTACTCTTGGTTGTGATGGTACTGGTACAGTAACTTCTTCAGAAAAAATCGCTTTATTCATTGACGGTAACATGGAGCAACTTGCTCGTGATATGTCAAAAGGTGAAGGCGAAACTTTAGCTACTCTAGCTGAAGCTTGGGGTGTTGCAGATCAAGATAAAGCAGCGTTCAATAAGCTTGCTCAAGCACAGTTCTCTTCAGTATTTACTTCTGAAAACGTGACTTCACAAACAGTTTTAGAAAACCTAAACACTGTTCTTGCAAGTAACGCACAACTTGCTTCTTATACTCTTTCTTAATCAGCTAAATTAGCCGGTTTTATACGTATAAATAAAGCCGCTGGAGTATTTCTCTAGCGGCTTTTGTAATTTAGTGATTATGAAAAAAATATTATTTGGTTTACTGCTCGCTCTTTTTAGTACTTACTCAAACGCTCAAAGTATTGAAACAAATACATTAGCAACACACCCTTACTGGCTTAAATTAGGTCACTACCGCTTGGCCACATTAGGTGATTGGAAAAGTGAAGTAGACAGTGCTGAGTTTTTTTTATCTCCTACAGGTAAAACAAGCCCATATGACGAACTTAAAGCCACTATAGCTGCATTTAGTGGTAAAAATACTGACCCAAAAACAACACAATATCGTTGTCAGTTTCCTGCACGTTATAAATGGCTAAAAACAAAAATTAAAAATAACTGGCCCGAACTTAATTGCCCAGAACTACAGGCGTGGCAAAAAATAATAAACCCTAAAGGGGTTACGTTAGTTTTTCCAACTGCATTTATGAATAGCCCATCATCAATGTTTGGCCACACTTTACTTCGTATTGATGCAAAAGATCAGACTCGCCATAAAGAGTTGCTCGCATTTGCCGTTAATTTTGCAGCAGAGCCAGACGGCTCAGATAACGCAGCTATGTATGCACTAAAAGGCTTGATTGGCAGCTACCCAGGTAAGTTTTCGCTTATGCCGTACTATAAAAAAGTACGCGAATATAATGACTTAGAATCTCGTGATATTTGGGAATACAAACTTAATTTATCAGAGCTACAGGTAGAGCTTATTTTATTGCACTTGTGGGAGCTACAATTAGCTACATTCGATTACTTTTTTATTGATGAAAACTGCTCTTACCAATTACTTGCATTATTACAACTTGCACAAGAGGACCTTGATTTAACATCGTCATTTAATATGCAAGCTATTCCATCAGATACCGTTGCAGTACTAAGAAATAACAACTTATTACAAACACCTAATTACCGCCCTGCTTTTGGAACTAAACTTTACCATTACTCTACTCAAATGACTGACGAACAACTTGATGATGCAAGAGAGTTAATGCAAGGTGGCTCCCTCAATACTCGTAATTACTCACAGTCGCAATTAGTCGCTATATTAGAAATGGCGTATGAATGGTTAAATTTTGAATTTTACGATAAAGCATTAAATCGTAAAGAAATTGCCCCGCGACTAACTAAGCTACTCCTAATGCGCAGCAAATATAATGTAGCTTCGCCATTTACTAAGCCAAACCGCCCTATTGCTTCCCCAGAGCAAGGTCATGGTTCTTCTAAAGTATCGCTAGGTAGGGTACAAAATAATAACCAAGCAAACCTTACAAATTTTGGTTATAGGCTTGCGTATCATGACTTACTAGATAGGCCTGAAGGTTTTATAGCGGGTGCACAAATTAGTTTTTTTGATTTGGAAGCCGCTATTACTGACGAAGGAAATGCAGATATCGAACATTTTTACTTATTAGATGCTATGTCGCTTGCACCCGATAACCGCGTATTTGATAGCTGGTCGTGGAACTTTAAAATGGGCTTTGACCGACAACCAAGTGACAATAAACGTTTAGGCCGCTTTTTTACAAAAGGAGGTTATGGTAAATCTTATGGCGATCCTAATAATCTGCACGGCTATATTCTTGGTCAATTTGAGCTAAATACAGGCGATATAACCGACCGACTTAGTACTGGAATAGGCAGCGAAGCCGGTGTAATTTGGCAAATAAACAATAAGCATAAACTCGCTTTGACTGGCAATATATTATGGCTAACTGATAACGCAGCAAGTAAGCACAGCGAAATAGCTATAACATGGAATTACGCTGTTTCTCGCAATGTATCGCTGCGCAGCAAAGTACAGCATGCTCAATGGCATAGCCATAATTCATCAATGAGTTTAGCTATGCAGTTTTACTTTTAACTTTTAACTTTTTCAATATTATTTATATTTAATGCTACTTGTAGGGTAGCCAAATAGTACTCTACATTTAGCTTTTATTCCCGATGCCTTATAAACACTTTTCAATAAGTGCTCCCACTGATGAAACGTAATAACGACTGGGTTATTGCTATTAAGCTGCCCTATAATGCCGTATTTACAAGGCTTTGATTTATCTTCTTCTACAAAGGTGCCAAATAACTTATCCCAAATAATAAGTACACCTGCAAAGTTTTTATCAAGGTAACCTGCATTTATTGCGTGATGAACTCGGTGATGCGAAGGCGTATTAAATACTTTTTCAAACCAGCCTAACTTACCCACTATTTGAGTATGTACAAAAAATTGATACGCCAAATTTAATGCAACCACGCTAAATACTGTTAGCGGTTCAAATCCAATTAAAATCATAGGTAGCCAAAACACCCACATACCGGCTACGGGGTACATTAAGCTTTGCCTAAATGCGGTGGTGAAATTCATTTTAGTTGAGCTATGGTGCACCACATGTGCAGCCCACAACCAATGAATATGATGCGATGCTTTATGAAACCAATAATACAAAAAATCTTGCAGTAAAAATGCAAATGCAATACTTAATACACTCACTTCAATATCAAACAATCTATAGTCATACAACCAATTAAATAAAGGCATTAACAGCAGTAACGCAATAGCATCTGCGCCTTGGTGTAATAGCGCTAACACTGTATTTGCTAGGCTATCTTTTATGTCGTAATAGCGCTTAAACTTAATAAACTCAGAGCAAACAAATATCAAAAATAATGGGCTCAGAGCGAGTAAAATAATTTCTGAGTTCATGCTTTACCCGCCAAAAAATAATTATTTAAATTGTTTAACGCTTGGGTTATATCTTTTGTAATAACATATTTAAGTAATGCATTTGGCATCCACCATGGAGCTGAGCAGCTTATGCAATAGTTAAGTTCGGTAACTAAAGTATTGATGTCTTTATTTGCAGTGAGGTATATATCGCCTCGATGATTAGCTACTGGTTTATCGCCTACTATTTGGTAACTGATCTGATTTTGATCGGCACTGATTATTTGCTCTGAAAACGTTATTTTACCTATTTTCACTTGCCTAACAGATCCTTTTCCGCCTTCTATTTGCCCTTCGTCTTGTGCTTGTAGCAGCGTAAATTTGGCATTAAAAAATCGATGCAACTGTTGATGATCCAACAGTGTGCTTATTATTTGTTTTGGCTGTGCATTAAGCGTTTGTTTTATTGTTATAAGTATCATTTTTACAGCAAGAGGTTATTAGGCATTCAACTAGCATATAAAAATTTAACGTGGCAAACTTGCTAATACACGACTATTTTTTAGCTTTAGATGACAAATGCACACATTGGCTGATCATTACTTTTCAAGTATTCTTGATTACTTACAAGCGCAAGGCATTAGTACTAAAACGGCTTTGCACGCTATTAACTTTGACGAATTTAGTAATCAACGTACCCATCAATTAGCGCCGCGTATTAGTTTAAATAGTTACAATGCTTTATTAGTTTATGGCAAGAAAACACTTAACGATCCTCTTTTTGGTTTTACCCTAGGTCAGCAAATTCGCACTGCTGACTACGGCGTTTTAGGTTACTTGATTGAATCAAGCGATAACTTAAGCAGTGCCATTAAAGCATTGTTAAGCTACGACAGCTTGGTGGCTGATATTGGTAAAGCCAAGTTTGAACTAAATACTGATACAGCAACTATTCGTTGGATTGCTCACCAAAGTTGTAATGAGCATGTTGTTTTACGAAACATGACCGCGTGGGTAAGTGTGATTCGCCAGTTAATAAATTTAACGCTTTCGCCAAGTAGTATTAGTTTCACTTATAATTGGTTGCCATCGCAAAGGCGCGCCCTTGAATCATGGTTTAAATGCCCTGTAAAAAGCAGTGCTGAATATAATCAAATTAGCTTTCCGAGCCATTATTTAACGCTGCCCTTTAAAACCGATAATGCCATTATTAATTCTACTTTCAAGCAATTGTCAGAGCAGCAACTCTCTAACTTTAAAAGCCAGCAGTGTATTGACGATAAAGTTAATCAGTTACTTACAGCTAAAACTACCTTGCAAAACTGCAACCTAATAGGCATAGCTGATGCGCTTAATTTAACACCCCGAACGCTACAACGACGCTTAAAACAACAAGACTTAACCTTTGCTCAGCTACTTGAAAAAGAACGTAAAAAACGTGCAGATACATTAATAGCCAGCATGCCACTTGCTGATTTATCTAATATTTTAGGATTTAAAGATCAAAGCTCTTTTAATCGAGCTTTTTTACGCTGGCATAAATGCTCGCCATTACAATTTATAAAATACAAAACAGCAAGAACAGCCAAGTAAGTGCAAATTATTTACGTTATATAAACATAATATATATATGTTTTAGTTAATACTCTCTACACTAGGTGTATTATTGCTCTAAAAGATTTTTTATGTTTTTGCGTGTTTTATTAAGTGCTTTTGTATTTATTTTATATAGCCCCCTGTGTAACGCCGATTCGGTTACTTTTATAGCTGAAGACCTTCCTCCTTATCACTTTAAAAATCAGCAAGGTGAAGTAAGCGGCGCTTTAGTCGACATTGCCAAAGCAGTTGTGAAGCAAACAAACTTAACCGCTAATTTTGAAATAATGCCTATGGCCCGCGTTTTTAAGGAGCATCAAACAAATACCAACGCCATAATGTTGTCTTTGTTAAAAACCCCAGAGCGGATTAATAAATATACGTGGTTAGGCGAAGTGTATTTTGCAGATGCTTATTTAATTAGCTTAAAAAGCCATGTAGATGAAGTTGTTCACTTAAATTTTGCTAAAGAGTATAAAGTAGCAACCATTCGTGGCTACCTGAGCGAAGCCTACTTAAAGCAAAAAGGCTTTACCGAAAATAACAATTTAATACTGGTCAGTTACTATAATCAACTTTGGCAAATGCTTTATAAAAACCGGATCGACTTTGTAGTAACTAATACACTTACACTTAATAACGAGCTAAAAAGCCTAGGACTCGATCCTAGCCTAATAACAAAACGAATTCATTTAAGCGATCTTCCCTCTTCACTTAATTTTGCAGCAAGTAATCAACTTAATCCTAAAACAGCTAAAGCACTCTCTGACGCATTAAGTAACATTAAAGAAAATGGTGAATACCATGCCATTTTAAACAAGTGGCAACTTTTATTACCAAACACGACTAACATGCAGCACTAACCATAGTTAAAGCCCGACATTAGTTATTGGCAGTGGTTATTTAGTTATTTGCTAAACGCTGCAAAGCAAACTACAAAGTTAAAAATCTCCTCTCCCCCCAAAAAATAGACTGCGCCTTAGCGCCAAAATCTACGTTATACATCACTAAATGAATAGCCAAGCACATAAAAAACACATACCGCAAACACTTCCATAAAAGCCGTTAAAAAACACCCAAACCAAATTGGTATAACAAAAAAATCATTTAAAAAATATTTAATTTTACTAATTGGTAAGTTTTAATTGTTAAATTGGTATGCTAGATTGAGATTAAGCGATGCCTGTACCGCACAATTTTTACTTCATCACACAGAGACAATAATGATAAAAAATACATCCACATTTAAACTTACGGCTTTAGCCGTTATCACCCCTTTACTTTTTACCGCTTGTTCAAGTACCCAAAGCACTAATCAGCAAAGCGATGCGCCAGTACCTGCAACAAAGTTTGATTTATCTCACTGGAAAATAAATGTACCAGTTGATTTAAACAACGACGGTAAAATTGATGAAATAGATGTAGAAGAAATTCAGACTTACGCACACCCTGATTTTTTCTACCTTGATGAAAAAGGCTACATGGTATTTACCTCCCCTAATAAAGCGCTTACAAGTGCTAACTCTACTAATACCCGTAGTGAACTTAGACAGATGATCCGTGGATCAAATACTAAAATTAAAACTAAACATTCTAAAAACAATTTTGCTTTAGCTGTTCACCCGCTATCTGACCGATTTGGCTCTGTTGGTGGAAAAATGGAAGCAACATTAAAAGTAGATCACGTTGCGCTACGTGCGACTGATCCTGATAAAAAAGCAGCTTACTCGGTTGTTGTAGGACAAATTCACGCGGGTAAAGATCAGGCACTTATTGATACCAAGCTTGGTTATGGCTGGGGCAATGAGCCACTTAAAATATATTACAAAAAATGGCCAGGACACAAAACAGGCTCAGTTTTTTGGAACTACGAACGTAACTTAGCTAAAACGAATCCTGACCGTACAGACATTACTTACCCTGTTTGGGGTAATACATGGGAAAACCCTAACGAGCCAGGCAACGCCGGTATTTCACTAGGTGAAGAATTTAGCTACACGGTAAATGTGTATAAAAATGTTATGCACCTTACATTTAGCGCACAAGGCAAAGAAGACGTTAACTACTCTATTAACTTAGGTAATAACGTAGATGCTTATGGCAAAGTGGACGAAAAAGATCATCCACATGGCTACGCAGCAGATTGGCATTACTTTAAAGCCGGCGCTTATAACCAATGTAGTACTAAAAGCGCGAAAGGTATTTGGTACCCAGGTTGTTTAGGTACTGGCGATTGGTCTACAGATAAACAAAATGGCGATTACGCTCAAGTAAGCTTTAGTAAACTAGAGTTAAGTCCAGCGACACCGCCAACAAAATAACTAGGCTAGTACAGCCTCAGATAAGTAATTTTTTAGTGATGTAAACAGTGGCGTTGGTAGATTATTAATATCGCACCAGCGCCACTTTAAACATTTATTAGGCTCTTTAAGTTCAGGCTCTCCGCCTTCAAAGTCAGCTTTTACATACAACGTAATATAGTGTTTGCTCTCTGCTGTAAAAATATCATTGGTAAAATCAAGCTTAGTAATTTTACTTACCTTTAAACCTGTTTCTTCAAACACTTCTCGTATTGCACATTGCTCAACACTTTCACCAAACTCTAAATGCCCACCAGGTGTTGCCCATGTATTAGCACCATGCGCGCCAATACGCTCACCTAGTAAAATTGTGTTTTGATGCTTTATGATAACCGCAACCCCTACTCTTACTACGTTACTCATATCGTGTTTTCTCTTGTTTTTACTGCCCGCCATGCTGAACCACACACTTTGTATTGTCAATTTTGTATTTTTAAAACCAGTGCATTGATTAACTTTTAGCCGACCAAGGTCGAATAGCTTGCTTGCTAAAAAAAGCCTACATTTTGTAAGGTCTCTCACACACAAATTTAGTTTTAGGAGCCTTACATGTCAGGCAAATATAAACAGCAATATAATGCCTTTAAAAAAAACCCAGCCCAATTTTGGCTCGAACAAAGTAAAAATATTCCATGGTATAAAACCCCCACAAAAGCATACACACAAGACGACGACGGGCTTTATCATTGGTTTAGTGACGGGCAATTAAACACCAGTTTTTTAGCGCTAGACCAGCATGTTATTGCCGGGTTTGGCGAGCAAACTGCACTGATTTACGACTCCCCAGTCACTAATACAAAGCAAACTTATAGCTACTCACAACTACAACAAGAAGTTGCTAAATTTGCAGGCGTAATACAATCGTTAGGTGTTACAAAAGGCGACCGCGTTGTTATTTACATGCCAATGATCCCACAAGCTGTTATTGGTATGTTGGCGTGCGCTCGTCTTGGTGCTATTCATTCGGTGGTATTTGGTGGGTTTGCTGCACACGAATTAGCAGTACGCATTGATGATGCCAAGCCCAAACTTATACTTAGCGCCTCATGCGGTGTTGAAGTAAACAGCATTATTGAATACAAACCACTTATTGATAACGCAATAGACTTAGCTACGCACAAAGTAGAACACTGCGTTATTTATCAGCGTCCACAAGTCACCGCCACTCTTAAGCCTAAACGAGACATAGATTGGACTCAGGCAATGCAAACAGCTGCAATCGCAGATCCGGTGCCTGTAAATGGTAACGATCCGCTTTATATTTTATATACCTCAGGCACGACAGGCACACCCAAAGGCGTAGTGCGCGAAAATGGTGGTCACGCAGTGGCAATGCAATACAGCATGGAAACCGTTTATGGTATGAAGCCCGGCGACGTATTTTGGGCAGCGTCTGACATTGGCTGGGTAGTTGGGCACTCTTATATAGTTTACGCGCCGCTAATGTATCGCTGCGCGACCGTATTATATGAAGGTAAACCGGTTAAAACCCCCGACGCCAGTGCATTTTGGCGCGTGGTTGAAGAGTATAAAGTAAATGCATTATTTAGTGCCCCCACCGCCTTTAGAGCAATCAAAAAAGAAGATCCAAATGCCGATGGTTTTAATCAATACGATACCTCAAGCTTAAAACGTTTATTTTTAGCAGGCGAGCGGTTAGATCCTCCCACTTACGAGTGGCTTAAAGAAAAAACCAAACTGCCAGTGCTCGATCATTGGTGGCAAACCGAAACTGGCTGGGCTATTGCTTGTAACCCTGTAGGGCTTGAGTACTTAGCAACAAAACCTGGCAGCTCTACCGTGCCTACTCCAGGTTTTGATGTGCGAATATTGGATATGGATGGCAATGAATGCGCAGCTAACGAGCAAGGCGCCGTGGTAATTAAACTGCCCCTTCCACCGGGTTGCCTTCCAACCATTTGGCAAGATACCGCTCGTTTTAAAGCAAGCTACCTAAATGAATACGAAGGTTATTATTTATCTGGTGATGGTGGTTATATTGATGAAGACGGCTACCTATTTATTATGGGCAGAACCGACGACGTTATAAATGTAGCAGGACATAGGCTTTCTACTGGCGAAATGGAAGAAATAGTAGCTGCGCACCCCGCCGTTGCCGAATGCGCTGTTTTTGGTGTAAACGATCCTCTTAAAGGACAACTCCCTATGGGAATGATTGTGCTTAAAAATGATTTTATGGGCTCAAGTACCGACGTAGAACAAGCGCTTGTTTTAAGTGTTCGTAATCAGATTGGCGCTATTGCGTGCCTTAAAAATATAGTTAGCGTAGATAGGTTGCCCAAAACACGCTCGGGTAAAATACTGCGTAAAAATTTGCGCCAACTGGTTGATGGCGAAGAGCTACAAATACCTTCAACCATAGACGACGCGAGTATCTTTGAAGAAATAAACCAACAACTAACACAAAGATAAACCCAACCAACCTATCTAAAGCCATTTTTATAATGGCTTTTTATTTGATCCTTTTACTTAAGTTTAGGTTTAAGCTTTAATTAAACAAATCACTGAAATTTTTTACAGTTTTATGCTTTCTTCTTTTAATAGCGTTATTAATTTAATCAATTTTAAAAGGAATGGTGTATGCCCCGCTTGCTACAAAAACTATTAACTACAGCCTTGTTATTTATAGGCTTTGCCACACAAGCCTTTGAGATTGAAGACTTAGGCGATGGCTTACACCGCTTTATAGACGACAGACACCGCTCAGTATTTTTAATCACTCCTGAGGGCGCAATTGTTACCGACCCGCTTAATAAAAAAGCCGCCACCTGGTTAAACGAGCAAATTAAAACTCGCTATAACGTACCGATAAAATATGTAATTTACAGCCATAATCACAGCGATCATATTTACGGCGCCGAGGTATTTAAAAGCCCGCACACCACTTTTGTAGCGCATAAACTCGCCGCGCAAGATATTAAAAACACACAAATGAAAACGGTAATGCCCAGCCTTACTTTTGATGACGAGCTACTGCTTACCCTTGGTGATTCCACAGTAAAGCTTAACTACCATGGTCCAAACGATGGTCGTGGTTCGGTTAGTATATTATTCGAAAAGCAAAAAACACTATTTATAGTTGATTGGATCGTTATTGGCAGAATGCCGTGGCAAAAGCTGTGGAGTTACGATATTCAAGGCATGATTAACTCAACCCAAGCGGTACTCAAATATGACTTTAATACTTTTGTAGGTGGACATGCCGATATTGGCAGCAAGGCTGATGTAGCGCGCTATTTAACTTATATAGAGCTTTTATATAGCCAAGTAACAGCAGGCGTTTTAGCTGGTAATACGCTTGACGAAATTAAACAAAATGTAAAATTAGACCAATTTAGTGACTTTAAACAGTTTGATGTATGGTTACCACTTAACATAGAGGGCGTGTACGAGCGTTTAATGGAAGAGTCTGGTATGGGTTGGCGCAGCGATTTATAAGTGTGAACTCAGCGGACTAAGCTCTGAGCTCTAAACTCAATATTATAAGCATTGGTATTGGCGTATTTAACGCAGTACCAATGTACCTATTAATTAGTTAAATAGACGTCAAACGCCATATAAACCACCTTTACAATGTCCTAGCGCGGTTTTTATATTTCAAATCTAAGTATTAAAAAGTCTATTAACTAAAATCGACCACCACTTCATAACGCCCTGGCATGTCGTTTACTTCGTATACCCAACCGTGTCGTTTTATTATTTTTTCGCTTAACTCTAATCCTAAACCGTAGCCAATATTGGTAGGCTTATTTGCGCTATTAGTAACGTGTGACGTATCAGTTTGTGCGCTGCTATTTACTATAATCACGCGGCTACCTTGTTGAGTAATACGCACTTGCCCTTGTTGCGTATGCTGATACGCATTACGTATTAAATTTGTAAGTACTATGTGGCATGCGGTAGCTTCGGTACTAATAGTCGTACTGTGGTTATCGGTATTTATAAGTACATCAACTTGTTTTGAATTGAGTAAGTAATCGAGTTCGTTACCCAAGGTTGTTATTTTAACGGCTAGGTTTACAGGCTCTGGTGAACTTTGCTGGTCGTCATTTCTGCTAAGCCACAATAACGTCTCAGTTAAATCGCTCATGGTTAAACCGGCGCGCTCAATTCGCTGCAGTGTAAGTTGCTGTTTGTCACTTAAAGGGGCTTTTTCGCTTAAGCGGTTAAGTAATTCAACATTGCTGCGAATAACCGAAATTGGCGTACGTAACTCGTGGCTCGCATAACTTAAAAAGCGTTGTTCACGCTCTACACTTTCGTATACCGAAAGCAAGCTGCTGCGTATTAACGTTGCCAAGGTATTTAGTTCGTTATAGGTAAAATCGGGCGGTGTGTGTTGTAAGTTTGTTTGATTTAACGACTTTGCCCAACCCCGCAGGGACTCTACCGGTTTTGCTATCTTTTTCATTACCATAAACAAAAAGAAGGTAAACAGTGCTATTGCTGTTATCCCCGTTAACGCTATCCATAATAACCTTTGTATTGGTTTTTCGGGTGTTCCTTTTTTTGGAAGGCGGTTTTCCTCAAGCATAATACGTGATACATAACGAGCTTCACCAGCAGGGTTTTCAAAATATACAACAAAATATAAGTCTTTTGGCATAGAAAAAAACGCTGTTTTTTCTTGGCTTTTTTGCAATATACCTCGCTCTGTAGGCTTTATAAAACGTTTCTTAATCTCATTTGGCACATCCTCCCAACGACTTGCTATATTAAAGCCAATCATTTCTTTCGGTTGCCCGTTTTTAACCTCAGCCGATTGCGAAAGTGCATGCATTACGCCATTCAAGCCTTTGTCTAAACCATCGGTAAAATAGCTAACACTTAAAAACGAAAAACCAATAGCCATTAACGAACTTAAAAGCACCATGCTGACAAAAAAGTACAACCTTAAACTAGGTCTTATTTTCATGCATGTGTCTCATTTTTTAGTTTTAATACAAACCCTACACTGGGAATTGTCTCAAGTACCGCTTGGCAATTAGCTTGCTCTAACTGTTTTCGTAAATGGTAAATATGTACTTTTAGGCTGTTACTGTCGGGCTGCTCTTCTCCCCAAATGGCTTGCATAATTGCGTGTCGGGTAACTGGCTTTTGTTGCTCCCTAATAAGTAATTCTAATAACTTAAAAGTAATAGGAGATAGCTTTAAGTTACCTGCTTCGACTGTTGCCGTATGCGCGGTTAAATCAAGTGTTAAATTAGCAAATGTAAGGCGTTTTGCTTCACCACTTTTGCGTTTTGCTAATACTTTAACGCGCGCTACTAGCTCTTTCATAGCAAATGGTTTTACTAAATAGTCGTCACTACCGGCTGCAAACCCCTCAAGCTTATTGTCGAGGCTATCGCGCGCTGTCAGCATTAATACTGGTATATCAATGCCTTGCTCACGCAATGTTTTACACATGGTTAAACCGTCCATTTTGGGCATGTTTACATCTAATATAATCATTTGATATTGATTACGTTCTATTAAATTTAAACCCATTACACCATTGCTTGCATGGTCACACTCTATTGACTCAATTTCGAGATAATCAACAATGGTGGTTGCCAAGTCTATGTCGTCTTCAACCAGTAGTACGTTTATCATTAAGAGGCTGTTTCCTGCGTTTTATTTTTAGCACCTAGCGATTTTAGCACAGCATCAATACCGCGTTTAGCATCGGTTTGAATCATCAATAATGCCGGTATAAGTATTAAGGTAATAACCGTGGCAAACAAAATACCGTAGCCAAGTGATGCCGCAGCAGGGATTAAAAACTGTGCCTGCATTGAGGTTTCGCTAAGTAGCGGCACTAAGCCTGCGTAAGTTGTAATTGAGGTAAGTAATACCGCACGCAAACGACTCGTACACGACTCAACTATGGCATCGTGCGTGCTCATGCCCTCCTCTTTTACTAGTTCGTTAAAGCGCGAAACAAGTAATAGGCTGTCGTTTACAACTACCCCACTGAGCGCCAAAATACCATTTAACGACAATATACTAATGGTTAAGTCGTTCCACCAATGCCCTAAAATAGCGCCCACAATACCAAACGGAATTGCCACCATGATTAGTACAGGTTGAATGTACGATTTAAGCGGAATAGCCAGCAGCACGTAAATCACTAATAAAGCAGCTACAAACATAGTGCTCATTGAACTGGTGGTTTCGCTTTGTTGTTCTGCCTCTCCTGCAAAATACACACTTAAATTAGGAAATTGCTGTGTTAACTCTGGAATTAAGTCGCGCTTTAAATTAGCAACTAACTCGTTTGGAGCAATCACGTTTTTATCTACTTGGGCGCTTAAATAAATTGCACGTAGTCCATCAATGCGGGTTATTTCATCTTGCTGATATTCACTGCTAATTGTGGCTACGTTAACTAGCGGTACAACGGTGCCATCAGGCAGGCGAATACGCGACTGCATTATATCGGCAGGTGTTTTACGAGCATCTTCTGGGTAGCGTACACGTACTTTAACTTCGTCTTTATTACGTTGGTAGCGTTGTACAACTGCACCACCAAAGGCTTGCAGTACTTGCTTTGATAAACTGGCTGTATCCATTCCAAGTGCACGCCCTTGTGCATTTAGGGTAAATTTAAGCTGTGGCTGACCTGGGTTTAAGTTGTCGTCTATTCCGTTAACGCCTGCGGTATTTTGTAAGCGCTCCTTAAATAGTGCGCCCGCCGCCATTACGGTTTCGTCGTCCCACGCTTTAAGCTCAACTTTAAAGTTATCGACCATTTTACGCGTGGCTAATATTTGTAATTTTTTACTGCCCTCAAGGCTACCTGCTACGCGCTGCCACTCTTGAGCAAATTCGCTTGCTGTAAAAGCGCCTTCGTTTAATAGCTCAACACTTACTTCACCGCTGGTGTCGCTACTGCTAACAACTTGAAGGCTGGTTATTTCGCTTTTGTCAGAGCTCAACTTAGTCATTAAGTTTTGCTCAGCTTGTAATGCACTTTGCTCTAGCGTTAGTAAATTTGTGTTTGTTTGCCCATAGGCTGCGTCGTTTTGCATAACTAAATTGGCTGTTACGGTGTCGCCTGCAATACTTGGGAAAAAACCAACTTTAACTGTGCCTGTCATTGGCATGCCAATAACCAGTATAAAAAAGGCGATAAACGCAGCCACTACGGCGTATCTAAAGCGCAGTGAAAATTCAATAACCTTGCAGTAAATGTTTTTGCTAAACCAGCTTAAGCCACTATCAGCACCATGTTGTATTTTTGACCACAGACCCCCTAAGCCTTTTTTAACTTGGCGTTTAGTACTAATGTGGGCTAAATGCGATGGTAAAATAAGTTTTGATTCAACAACTGAAAGCAGTAAACAAATAGTTACTACGGTAGCAAATTGAGAGTAAATTTTACCTAAGTTACCTGATACATTCGAAAGCGCCACAAACGCAGCCACCGTGGTTAACACCCCAAATATTGTTGGCACAGCAACCTTCATGGTGCCTAAAACTGTATTATTTAATGTATCGCCATGTTTTTTACGTGTGGTGTAAATACTCTCGCCTACAACAACGGCATCGTCTACCACTATACCCAGCGCCATAATAAAGCCGAAGGTAGTCATTTCGTTTATGGTCAGTGCGGTGTAGCCATCGGTCATAAAATAAAGCGTACCAAAAAATACAAACGGCAAGCCACCAGCCACCCACAGCGCTACGCGTACGTTTAAAAATATGGCAAGTATTACAAACACCATAATAATACCGGTCACGGCATTTTTAGTAAGTAGCGATAAACGATCGGTGATCATGGTGCTTTTGTCGTGCCAGCTTTCAAGCTCTACGTTTTGAGGTAATAAACCGCTTTCGTGCCATTTATCTATTACGCTATTAGCTTGCTCAACAATGGTAGTTATATCGCTGTTATCGCCCATTAAAATTTCAACGCCTACGGCATTTTGTTGGTTATAACGGCTTAATGAGTTGCTATCTTCGGCAAATGAGTCGGTAACGGTTGCTACATCGCCTAACTTAATTTGTGTGCCTGATGCGGTTGTTAGCAATACAATATTGGCAAAGTCGCGCTGCCAGTAAGCTTGGTCAGCGGCTTTTAAGCGTATAATTTTACTACTATCGCGTAAACTAGTCGAAAGCGGGCTTGATGACTCATTATTAATGACCTCGCTTATATCGCTAATAGTTAAGCCATAGGCTTGGAGTTTACCTTCGTCGATTTCTATGGACATCATCGGGTCAATCACACCCGACTGCGCTACGTCGCTAATACCTGATTGCGCTAATAAATCGGCTTTAAGTTTTTCGCCCAGGTTTTGTAATGTATGGCGATCGGCATCCCCAAAAAGCTGTAGTGTTAATGCATGATCTTGCCTGCGCGCTTTATCAATAACAGGTTGCTCAGCATCAACCGGGAAGTTGTTAATTGCATCGACTTGATTTTTTACATCAAAGAGTAGCTCATCGAGTGAATAATCTGTTTCTTTTTCAATGCTAACATGGCTGCCGCTTGCATCAGATGTAGAGGTAATGCGCTTTATACCTTGTACTGTTTCAAGAGCTTCTTCTATTTTGAGCGCAATCCCCTCTTCAGCTTGTAATGCATCACCACTGTCATAAACAACTGACACCGAAACAGTATCAGGCTCCAAACTCGGAAAAGCTTCTTTACGCAACGTAGAAAGCGACATAATCCCCATTACAATCACGCTTATTAACAATAAATTAGCTGCAACAGAGTTATTTGCAAACCAATTAATAATACCGTGCAACGGGTTATTACTGCTAGGTACTTGAGGTGGCTGATGAGGGCTCATTATTGTACTCCTTCAACAATTGGATTTACCCTCATGTCGTTTAAATAACTAACAAGTGGACGCACAACTACTTTTAATTTACTAACACCCTCTATTGGTGAAATGTATACGTAATCTCCACGCTCAAATACTTTATTGGCTTGTGTGCTTACTAAGTTGTTTTTATCATTCACGTACCAAATTAAGCCATCTTGTGATACCGCTGAAGCAGGCAGTTCAATTACGTTACTTAATTGTTTACCTGCAATTTCAACCGCTAAAAATGTACCTGGTAATAATGGCGTCGCTTGCTCAAACGGTTTATCAAGAGCAACTATAATGCTACGCTGGCGAGAGCTTTCGTCTAGGTGTTGTTCAAAGCGCTCAATGTAGCCAGTCCATTTGGTATTAGTAGCTACATCACTTAAAATAACCTCATTTGACTTATTATTTGCCAGATTTTGCCACTGATTCAATGAAAGCGGCACGGTTATTTCTACTTTGTCAGTGCTGTTTAATGTAGCAAGCGTATCGCCAATACCAACATAAGTACCTAAATCAATATCTCTCGATAAAATAACACCATCAAACGGAGCACTTAACTGGGTATTATTTACATCACGCTGTGCTGTTTTAAGTGCATATTGAGCGTCATCAAGCGTGGCTTGCGCGGCTTCTAGCTGCAAGGTTCTAAATACCAGTGGTGAGCTTGGTGCCTGCGTAACACCTGAGCGTTCCCATTCACGTTTTGCTTGTTCCCCTAGATCTTGCTCTTCTTGCAGTGCGAGTTTCGCATCAGCGAGTGTGGCTTTGGCATTTGCGAGGGCTTGTAAGTATTCAGTATTATCTATTTGTGCAAACACCTGCCCTTTAGATACAAAGTTTCCGGTTGCAAATTGCTCACTCATATTAGTCACTTCGCCTTTAACTTGTGCTTTTAAGGTCAGTGTCCAATGCGCCTTTGCTTGACCATGTCCGTTCACATAAGCTTGGTAAGTACCCGCAACAGCATTAATTACCGATACATTTGGTGCAATAGCTCTAACCGTGACAGATTTTGAGCTATTAGCTTGTTCATCCATTTTTTTAGCGTTATACGCAACAGCAAGCCCTATACTAATAATTGCAACAAGGGTTACAACAACAGGTGTTGGCGAAATTCTCATGACGATACTCCAAGGCCCAAAGCAAGGCCTAAATCTATGCGGTTAGTTAAAAGGGTGTAGTTTATTTGACTAAGTTGAGCTTGCAGGTCGTATACTTTTTGTTGCACTGTTAGCAAATCTAAAATATCAACCAAACCTTGTTGATATTTACTTTGATAGTTACTAAAACTGCTTTTAGCGCTGGCAAGCGCATTGCTTATTTGTAGTCGTTGCTCGGTTAATGACTGCTCCTGTCCGAGGGCATTTTCTACCTCATTTACCGCATTTAATAAAGTGTCTTGGTACTGCCAAAATGCTTGTTCAGCATTAAGTTTTGCTATATCAACTTGCGCCCGTAATGCACCGCCTTCAAATAGAGGTGCACTTAAGCTCCCCAATAAACTCCACACTGGGCTGGCTAATAATGCTTGGCTTGGGGTGCTTGCTAAATCACTTAATGACGCTGAAAGCGAAATACTAGGCAGTAATTCTTTATACGATACATCAACTAAGTAATGCTTTGCCTGAATATCGTAATAAGCACTTTGCAAGTCAGGTCGCCGTGCTAGGTCTTGCGCTGGTAAGGTGCTTAGTGGCTCAATAACGTTTGGTAGTGTTAAGGTATCTGGCAGACCCTCAAGTTTATTTGTACCAACAATTAGCATTAAAGCACGTTTTGCTTTTGCTATTTGTTCTTGATAGTCCGCAATGGTTGCACGCGTTGATGACGTGCTAGCTCGTGCGGTATCAAGCGCCTCTAAATCACCTAATCCATATTGATAGCGCTCTACAATACTTTGCTCATTATTTTGTAAAACAACTAAACGTTGTTGCTCTATATCGAGTAAATTTTGCTGCAAAATAATATTTAAATAAGTACGAATAACACTCGCTACTAATGTGTCTTTAGCACCTTGATAAGTAGCTTGGTTACTGGCAATAGTCATATCTTGCGCGGCTACGTTGTCAGCAATTTTTTGCCATATATCGGCTTCCCAACTTATACCTACTGATGAGCTATATTGCGTGCCTTCGGTTTTACTGCGCTGCGCGTCAAATTCTGCATCTACACTAAACCACTGACTTGCAGCGGTTACATCACGCTGCGCATAAGCTAGTTTTAATGCAACATGCACTTGATTAAACGATGGATTATTAGTAACAGCTTGCTCAATAAGCGAATCAAGCCCTTCAATATCCACCAAATCGGTAATGTAATTTACTTGCTGTGCGTTACTTTGTGTGTACTGCCAGTTTGCATGTTGCTTTAGCGACTGCTCAGTACTATTACCTTGATAGCTTGGCTGACTACTGCATGCAGCAAGCGTGCAACTAAGTGCAAGTAACAAACCGGTTGAGTGCTTTGTAAAATAAACCATTTAACTATGCCTAATTCGTACTATTACACATAGCTTATTAGGTCGAGGGTTAAGGAGGGGTTAAATGATATTAACTGTTTAATTTTAGCTGGCCTTTATATTTTATAAGAACTAGCTAATGCAATATTCTTTTTAAACTAGTTACTTATCTTTCTGTTTTTATGTAGCTTTACCTCTTAAAACTCATACTAATTAAAATAAACATTCTTATTTATGAGATAAATACACATCTTTAAATATGAAGTGCGATTGATATGCGTTATCATTCGCAATATTATTAACTTCTAATATTAACAATAATGAACAAACTCATTAAATTTACCCCTATTTTATGCGCACTCGCTTTAGCTGGTTGTGGAAGCGGCTCGGGCAACAATGCACCATTATTTACCCAATCAAATTTAAGTTTTACGCTTAATGAAGATACCGCTTTTTCAGGACAGGTTTCAGCCACTGACGACGACCCGCTTAGTTATACTTTGGCGCAATCTCCAAGTAACGGCATTATTACATTAGAGGCTAACGGTGAATTTACTTACACACCACACGCTGATTTTTTTGGTGAAGATAGCACGACTATTTCAGCAAGTGACGGCAGTTTAAGCGCTGATGTTGTTGTACGTTTTATTATTGAAAACATTAATGATGCACCTACTATTTCAACAACTAATGTTACATTTACTACCTCAACAACAAGTGTAGGTAAAATAAATACTAGTGATGTTGATGGCGATGCAGTGAGCATTACGCTACTTACACCGCCAAGTAGTGGTGTAATATCTATAAATAGTGAAACTGGTGAATTTAGCTATGAGGCACAAACACTCACTACGCAAAATGATGAATTTACCGTTAGTTATACCGACGGCATTATAAGTGAGCCATTAACTGCGACTATTTCACTTAGCCCCTCTTATGTAACAAATGAAGACAAACGTAACTACTACTACAGCTCAGATAAGTCTCATTTAAAACAAGCCGATTTAATAACAGAAAATATTAACGATGAACTATCTCGTTATAGTATTTATCAAACTCAAGCTGCAGCTTATGCGCGCGCTGGTTTTTTAACTACCGCACAAGAGTATTTAGCGCTGATTAACGAACAAACAGCCTATGCCGATGGGCTTTTAAAAGTAGCCAGTGCACTGGATACGATTAATCGCTCTGAGCAAGCTATAGAATATAGAGAGCTAGCTTTAACATCTTATAACCAATACCTTGCTGAAAAAGGATTGGATAATATAGACAGAAATGATGCATCTTGGTTGTTAACTATTACACGAGACTATTTAGATGCATTACAACTGTCGCAAGCAACTAGCTTAATTGAACAAATTGAAGGCTATGCATTAAACGCAGCACAGGATGAATTTACAACTACATTTGGGTACTTTATTACTGCATTTTCAAGTGCTGCAAGCTCAACTCTTGAATCATATGCAGCGACACCCACTGCTGAAAACTTAGAAACTGCAAAGTTATTCGCTAAATCGTTCGCTCAATTAAGTAATAAAACCGGCTACGTAATAGCAAAAAATGGTGATTATAAAGGAGAGCCAACTCACCGCTCTCGTATACTATATTTAGCATGGTCGGCAGAGTTTTTATTACAAACTAATCAGTTAGAACTTGCCCGTGAATATACTAATAAAGCACTCGCTCTTTATGGTATTACTAATTTCGATAGTAATTATAATTATGCTGCCTCACCTTATTCACAAGCAACTCTTAGCTACTACCCGTATGCACTAAGTAATTTAGCTACACTTATCGAGGCGCTGTACGACACAACTAAAAACCCTGCATATGAACTAATTACATCTGAATGGGAGCAATCATTTGCACAACGCTCAATGGTTTCATTTATTGTGGCGCAGCGTTTATTAGCAGGCGAAGATGCCACAACAGTACTCGATGAAGTTGCTCAACCTTTTAAAGATAAAGATGAATATAACGTGCTATTTCAGGGGTTAACCGATACTACAAACTTACCTGGTACTGCACTTATTTTGAGCCAATTTAATCGAAATGATTTAGCTCAACAAGTAATGAATTATGCCGGTGATTTACTTATTTCAGATGAGTACATACAAGCCGAGAGTTATGCAACGTATCTTACTGGTTTTAGAGGCTGCTCTGCTTTTGTTGAAATAAGCGGTCGCGTTGGTATGGATGAAAAAGTTCAAGCTGAAAAGTGCATTACTATGCTCGAAAAACTACAAAGCGGTGAGCTACAAACACTCTCATCTAGCAGCCAAATTTCAGTTCATAGCAATGTAATAATGACGCTAACTCGATCTGGCTCAACGAATGATATCCCAGCTATATATACGCAATTACTTAACTATATATCAGAACTAGAAACCCCTGAAGATCGCTTTGAGAACCGCTTAGAAACACTTGGTTTTATGATTGATGCGGGTTATTCAACACAAGCATTAGACACATTTACTTTATCGGTTGAAGAAATTACGCCTTTAATTTCAGAGTTTGATAGCAACCAATTAACCGATCTAGTTGAGCTTTTAAAAGAGTATATTTTAGATATTGAAGCGCCTAAAACTGGGTATTTCACTATTTACAGTGCGTTGTCATCTATGGGGGCTAATGCTCAAAACATTAATGACTATGAAGCTAAATACCAAGGATTTAAAGCACCAACGTCTACGTTAATTAATACTTTAGAGGAACGCATTACTGCGCTTTCAGACACCGCATTACAAAGTAATATGATGGACTTAGTTTCTGCTCATGTGCTTCTTGGTGATAATGCTAAAGCAATTTCGTTAATTGAAAATAGCGTAAATGGCTCAGCAGATAAACTCAACCTTTATACTGAAATGGCAAGTTTAATAGCTGCCCGTGATGACTTTAGAGAAAAAGCAGTTGCCAGTGTAGATACCGATCACGACGGACTTCCTAACTTTTTCCTACCAAATGTAAGCGAAGACGACATAACAGCCTCAGGTTTAATAGCCGATCAAGATGCCGACAATGACGGCATTATTGATAGCGAAGACAGTACTCCACTTGGTAATTAATTAAGAGATTTAAATGCAGACACCTAGCACCTTAGCGTGTCTGCTTTTGCTTACCCAAAACGCTTATGCAGCGAACGAGCAAGAGCAGACCGACCAGTCAAAACCCATATGCAGTACTTTACAAAATGAAGAAAAAAAACGTTGTGAAGCCTTAGAACACATAGAAGTAAAAGGTCAGTACATAGGTATTGAAGTGCCTGAAGTAATTGGTCGCTCATATCTCGACCGTAACTTTATAACCTCGACCGCTAAAGGTAATGGGGATATAAATGAGTTAATTGCCCTCCTCCCTGGAGTACAACTCAGTAACGACGCTTTTAGTATTGAAAGCTTGGCTGAAATTAGCGCACCCGAAATATCTATTTCTGGCGCGCAACCTTGGCAAACAGGGTTTTCGATTGATGGCATGAACTACAACAACCGTATTGATCCCGCCAGTGCTACACGAGTTACAGCTACCAGCAATGATGTGTCGGGCGGTGTGCAAAGCATGAATGTAAATTCAGATATTGTTGAATCAATAACCGTGTACGACCATAACATTCCAGCCGAATTTGGTGGTTTTTCAGGTGGAATTGTTGATGCTAAAACCAAAAGTGCTTTTGCAAAAGACAGCTTTAGCTTTGGTGTGCGTGGGAATCAAAGTAGCTGGGGAGAATACCATTTTCTTAAAGCTGATGAAGAGTCTGGACAACGAAATGTTGATGATGAAGCGCTAGAAGCCCCAGAGTTTAAAAAAATAAGTTACTCATTGAGCGCCAATAAACAACTCAATGAACGCCACGGACTTATGGTAAGCGTTAATTACCTTACCAGCGACATTAGTGATTTTTCACTGGGTCAACCAAAAACGCAAAGTCGCCGAAATATTAATGCATTAGTTAAATATGGATACAAAAATGGCTGGGTCGATCAGCTTGATATTAGTTTAATGTACGCCCCTTACGAAGTTGATAACTTTATTGTTGATACCAAAGACAGTAACTTTCACTTAGAAGGTGGAGCAGTGGGCGGCGTAATATCGCTAACAGAAAATTTAAGCTTTGCTACATGGCACAGTAACCTTAATGTAAATTTAAGCGATAGCAGTCGAGAGTCCCAAGATCACTTTTATAATTGGTTGCAGGCAAAAGGAAAGCAATGGGGAGAATTTGCGGACCAAGGATTATCTAATACGCGTTATTCCAAACAAGGTGGGTATGGGGCGCTCGATAACACACAATTGACCACGAGTTGGAAAAACACTCTCGATTTTAATACGTTTAAATTTTTGAGTGTAGAGCACAATATTAAAGCTGGTATAGAGCTTATACACCAAGAAGTGAAACGTGAACGTTTTCAAAATAGTTACACATACGACTCTCCTATTATTTGGTCAAGCGCCAGTGCACCACTTAATTGCAGCGGTTACACGCTTGATTGCCAATCGCTTGAATCTGCTATTTCTATAGAGCAACTTACCGAGCAATTGGGAGGGAGTATTGATTTTAATAACCCTGAACATATTGCAGCTTATAGCGATAACATTGTAAGTACTGCACAGTATTTTAATGGTCGTAAAGTTACACCTGCTGAATATATAAATGTAGGACTTAACCGTGGCGCTTTATATATCACCGATCATTTAACGCTTGGTCATGTAAATATTAACTTAGGAATGCGCTATAACTATGATGATTTTTTAAAAAATCATAACTTAGCCCCGCGTATTTCGCTTGGTTACGATGTGTTTAATGATGGACGTACAATAATAAGCGCAGGCGTAAACCGTTATTATGATTCAGGAATTATTGGTTATAAAATAAAAGAGCAACAAAACTTTTCGTATAACGAATACCGCCCTATCGAAAACGGCTACTTACAAGGCTGGTTACCCTCTAATTACACTGGCGCATTTAAATATCGTTTTAACGATGTGCAAACACCTTTTGATGACGAGTTAGCTTTTGGTATAGCTCACTCATTTGAAAAAATTGGTAACTTTTCACTTAAGTATGTAAAACGGAAAAAGCATCAACAATTGTCTCGCTCAACTGCTGATACGCCAAGTGAAGATGGCTTCAAATATATTGAAATAACAAACAGCGGTACAGGTAGCTCTGAGCGTTACTCGATTGCATGGAGTGCACAATTTAAAGCACATTCATTCTGGGCAAATGCTTCATATGCGCAAAATAAAGTGTCAAACGACAGCTACAATGCAACCGCAAATAACACCCCTCTTGATGAGCTAGTTTATTACGTTAATGCTAAAGAAGAAGGTGAACTTGTTACACTTAACCAGTTATCTCAAATTCGCACCAATTTTGGAACTCCCGTAACCGGCGCTATGGGTTGGAATGTTGACTGGCTTGATTCACTTAGTACAGGCTTAAACATTACCTATAGTGGTAGCTTTGATACAGCTGTTAGCACAGGCGCGAGTGAAAGCGTTGAGCTAGACAAGAGCTGTATTAGTTGCCCTATTACATCTACTTTGGTTGATGTTTATGAGCAACGTGTTATTCGTGCCCGCACTATGGTCGGCTTAAGCTTACGATATAATCCTAAAATTAGTGAAAAACACAACGTAGAAATACGCGCTGATGTATCTAACCTTTTAAACGCCCGTACTTACAATGTAAACGAAGGAGCCGCTGGCATTGAACCTGGTCGAATGTTTTGGCTTGGAGTAACTTATAAATATGATTAAGCTACTTGGTTTAATAACATTATTACTCCCCCTTAGTATGCACGCTCAACAATACAGCAACACAGAGCTACGTGGTTTGTATAGTAAGAGCCAAGTAAATTGGCCTGCCATTCAAACCAGTGATGAGCGTATAGTTGAGCCTCTTTCGCTATTGCCAATAGCCACTCCACGGGCAGAGCACGTTGCACTTGGCAATAAGCTTTTTCATGATACACAGCTTTCACGCGATAAAACCGTAAGCTGCGCAAGTTGTCATGAACGAGATAAGGGTTTTCATGATGGTCGTGCCACTGCAATCGGTATAAATGATCAAGTGGGCACCCGCAATACCCCTGCAATTTTTGGTATAGATCAGTGGCAAAGTTTTTTTTGGGATGGTCGCGCTAAAACAGCTGAGCAACAAGCACTTATGCCCATTAGCAACCCAATTGAAATGGACTTAGATCCACAAAAAGCTTTAATGCGAGTCAATAAAGATAAAAGCTATACGGCATTTAATAAAAGTGCTTTTAATTCAAATACGCTCTCCATGGCACAAATGGCAGAAGCCCTCGTTGCATTTGAGCGAACACTCATTGCACCTAATACTCGTTTTAAATCATTTATTAATGAGGTTCAGAGTAATCCAAAAAAAGCGGTTAGACGCTTATCAGATAGTGAATTAAACGGATTACATTTATTTAGAACCAAAGCAAAATGTATGACTTGCCATAATGGCGCGCTATTAAGTGACAACCAATTTCATGGCACTGGCCTTCATTACTACGGCCGTAGTTTTGAAGATAAAGGCCGGTTTAATATTACAAATAATCCAAGTGATATAGGGTTATTTAGAACCCCTTCTCTACTTGGTTTAACACAAACATTTCCTTGGATGCACAATGGACTTTTTGATGACCTACTAGGTATAGTAAACATGTACAACCATGGTGGAGCAAGACCTAAACCTAGGAAAAACCAATTAAACGATCCTCATTTTCCTAAAACGACGAAACTGCTAAAGCCATTAAAATTAACTAAGCAAGAGCGTTTAGATCTTGTTGCATTTCTAAGGATTTTATAAATTTTGCAGCTGCTCTATCAGCCATTTATGAATAGGGCTGTTATTAGTACGCGGGTGCCATGCGCTATTACTTTAAAGGTAGGAGGCAGAGCTTCTTTTTGAAAGGTATCGAAGAAGGATATACACTCTCAATACATATGAGTATTAGGTGAATTAGCTTGCTATATTTTTCAATAATAAATTACTAGCCGTTTAATAACTCAATAATTATTGAGTTATTAAACCATTACTTTATTACGGCCTGCATTTTTAGCTGCGTATAATTTTTCATCAGCTCGTCGGGATGCATCTTTTGGGGCTTCGCCCGCTTTAACTTGTACTACACCAATACTTACTGTTGATTTTATATGGAGTGAGGTATGAGTAACATTCTCAATACTTTCGCGTATACGCTGGGCAACTTCATGCGCAAAACTAAGTGCAATATTAGGTAAAACAACTAAAAATTCTTCTCCACCAACCCTACCTGCACAATCTGTTTGACGAATGTTTTTTTCTATAAATTTAACAGTAGAAATAATAACTTCATCACCAATATCATGTCCATATGTATCGTTTACTTGTTTAAAGTGGTCTATATCAATAACAATGAGTGAACACGCATTCCCTAAAAACTCGCTTTTTTTAATCGCGTTGTATTTAAATGCAAATATTGCTCTACGATTAGCGATACCTGTTAATTCGTCTTTTAATGCAAGTGTTTTAAATCGCTGTTTATGCTGAGTTTGTTTATAAGTTATGTAAGCTAAAATCAATATCAGCCCAATAGAAAACAGCAAAGATGCGATTTGCCAAAATGCTTTTTCATCAGCTAAATTTAATAACTGCTCTTTTACCTCTGATGACTCTTGCAGCCTTGTTATTTCTCGTTTTTGCTGTTCCCAGTCAAACGCTAAACGTTGAGATAGTAATGTATTATCTGCAATTTCTTGCACTTTTCTATCTGCGATTTTTAATAACTCTCTTTGAGCTAAGGCTTCTTGCTGATAGTTATTTTTTTGCACTGCTAATTCACGCTTAAATTCTAAAAAACGAGTTAAAGAGTCGACTGACCATACTTGAGAACTATTTTGTTCAAAATCTAAATAAAGAAGCTCCGCTTCATCTAGGCGACCCTTTTTAATTAACCACTCAGCTGTTGTTATTGATTGAATAAATTTAATCCACTCACTATTTAGCGTTAAATCCCTGGCTTTATTTAAGTATTGTTTAGCCTCTTGCAGCTCATTTAATTGAATATTTATTTGTGCAATTTTAAAGAGTAAGTAAGCATTCCCTTCATCGTCTTCATACTTAGTTACGGCAGGGAGTATACTGCTGTACAACACTATCGCTTTTTGATAATTACCTTGAGCTTCGTAAGCTTGGGCTAGGCTATCTGTGGCTATGTACCATTCTTGCTCATTATAATTTGTCAGCTCATTAATTGCTCTTTGCAATTGTTCTTCAGCGAGCGAAAAATTGTGAAGATCGGCATGGATAAGCCCTATCTCTTTAAATATAAGCGCTTTATCGTAAGAAAAGTCGCCTTGTTCAAAGGTATTATAAGCTTGTTGAAATGCCAAAAAAGCTTGCTGGTACGAACCTTGTGAACGAAAAATTATCCCTAATATTAAGTTAGCTGTCGCATGTTGATAATAAAGCTCTGGATTTTTAGAGGTGGCACTAATAACATTTTTAGCCATTGAAGTGGCTGTACTTACTTTGCCTTGTTGGTATAAATGAAATGCTTGGCATGTTTGTAAATCGAGTTTTAATTTAGGCGAGCCAGCTTTTTTGATTGCTTGATTAGCATCTGTCAGTAAATCATTTAATGCTATGTAATTATTGTCATTTTGGGGGTCATAAAACCAACACTTTACAGTTTTAACGCGAGCAGTATCGAGCGATGAAGAATAAGGTAAATTGCGCTCTAACTTATCCATAAGCCCACGACTTTGACTACTCGTTAAATATCCACTTAGTATCTTTTCAACATCTTCTTTTACTGTGTTAGCAAAAGTACTAAAACAAAGTAGAGAACAAAAAACACCAAAAAATAACTTAAACATTTAGCTTTATAATTCCTTTACCGCACTTAAAACACAATTGTAGGACACTGTAATTAGCTGACGACAATCTTTAATAACTATTGTTAATTATGGTAACAGTATTTGCTTTAATACTTACATTAATACTTGTATTAAAGTTTGCTGTTATAGGTTTTGTAATTGCTCTATCAACCACTTATGAATTGGGCTGTTGTTAGTACGTGGATGCCATGCGGCTATTACTTTAAATGTAGGAGGCAGAGCTTCTATTTTTAGCTGTTTAACTTTGCTATTTGGTAATAATCTTGATGGGTAAAACGCTAGCATATCGGTTGTATGTAAAATGTCAGGCACCGCTGAAAAGCTCGGTACCGACATTACAATATTACGTTTTAGCCCTTGGCTTTCAAACCACTGATCGTGCGACCCGCGTAAATTAGCACGCGATGGCGATACCACTAGCTGAGGATGCTTTGCAAATTGCGCCAAGCTCAAAGGCTCCATGTAAGTGTTGTTACCAACACCAGAAATACACAAATGCTGCTCTTCAAACAAAGTAATATAAGAAAGATTGTCGGGTATAAACTCAGGAAAGCTAATCAATAAATCAAGCTCGCCTGCCGTTATAAGTTGATTAACGTTATCGGATGCAAAGTCGCGCACTATCAGCTTTAAACCGGGGGCTTCGCGACGGGTAATATTAAATAATTGCGGTAGTAAAGCCTGCGTGGCGTAGTCGGTTGCGCTTATGGTAAACACGCCTTTATAGGTTTTCGGACTAAACTGCTCGGGCTCTAGTAACGACTCTAATTGCTTTAATATATGATTAACTGGCGTCTTGAGTCCTTGCGCTTTAGGAGTAGCAACCATGTTATTGCCCTGTCGAATAAACAAGCGATCGTCAAATAAGTCTCGTAGCTTTCGTAGTTGCTCACTAATGGCTTGTTGCGTTAACCCCATTTTTTTAGCTACTTGCGACAGATTTTGCAGCTCTAACAAGCTACTGAGCACTCTTAACTGTTTTATATCGAGCCGGCTAATACCATTCATAATTGTATGCTGTACAAAAAAGTGTTGTTTCAAATTGTATCTTTAAATCTCTATGCTGCCAACGTTGCTTAACCACTATTTAAGCCTTTATTTGCTTTATAAGAGAATTTAAAATGAAATCAGAATCAGTTAATACCGCCCCTTTATTCTCATCAATTGAGCTTGGCCCTTTTACACTTAAAAACCGTATTGTGATGCCTCCTCTTACTCGCTCTCGTAGTACACAACCGGGCAATATTCCTAATGAATTAATGGCTGAGTATTATGCACAGCGCGCATCGGCTGGCTTTATGGTTACCGAAGGCACGCAAATAGAACCTCGTGGCCAAGGCTACGCTTGGACACCTGGTATTCACTCGCAAGCACAAATTGAAGGCTGGAAAAAAGTAACACATGCAGTACATGCTAAAGGCGGTGTTATTTTTGCTCAGCTTTGGCATGTAGGGCGCGTATCGCACGCCACACTACAACCAAATTCAGGTAAACCGGTTGGCCCTTCAGATATTATTGCTGACAATGTAAAAGTATTTATTGAAACCGCACCTGGTGAAGGCGCATTGGCTGACCCAAGTGAGCCTCGTGCACTAACAACAACTGAAGTTGGCGAACTGGTAAACATGTATGCGCAAGCTGCACGTAATGCTCTAGAAGCAGGCTTTGATGGTGTGGAGCTGCATTGTGCTAACGGGTATTTAGTTAATCAGTTTATTTCTGAGCATACTAATAACCGTGACGATCAATACGGTGGAACGCTTAGTAATCGCCTGCGCTTTTTAAAAGAGATAGTTGAAGCGGTAAGTGACGTTGTAGGCTCCGATCGTTTAGGTGTTCGCTTTGCTCCTTTATTTGAAAGCACAGATGAAACACGAGTGTATTTAGGACTTGTTGAATCAAACCCTCATCATACTTATGTACAAGCCGTTAAAGTGCTTGAGCAAGCTGGCATTGCTTACTTATCAATAGCGGAAGCTGATTGGGAAAATGCTCCTGATTTACCACAAGAATTTTATAAAGCAGTACGAGCTGAATTTTCAGGTCGCATTATTTATGCTGGTAAATACACAGTAGAAAAAGCGGTACGTATTTTAGGTGAAGGTTACGGTGACTTATTTGCATTTGGTCGCCCATTTATAGCTAACCCTGATTTACCAGAGCGTATAGCGAATAATTGGACGTTTAACGAGGCCGATGCAGCCACTATGTATGGCGGTACTGAAGTCGGTTATAGCGATTATCCTTTTTATCAAAAGTAGCCAACCTAGACTCTAAACGATATATGGAATTGGTATAGAACCGATACGGTTTTATACCTGGTAGCTTAATCAAGCTACCTGTTTTGAGGTAAGAAAACGGTGTTGATAACACAGCTAAAATTTTGTTATTAGTTGTTCTCGACAATTGCTCTTTCATTGCCCTACCCTCTGCATTTATGCAGCCATATATCAGTCATTTTTTAATAGAGTTAGCGTTAGATTTAATCCCTCAAATTGATTAAGTATTACTGCGGATTGGTATTAGCGTCAAGAATAGTAAAGATAAGTAAAAGGGTGTAAAGCCTCCCTACAGTTGCCCTTACATGCAGTTGGCATTCAGTTTCAAACGTCAATACTAGCCATGTTAACCACAATCGAGGCAATATTATGAAACTTACATTTATACTACCTGCACTATTAGTTATTGGCACTTTATCTAATTCTGCATTTGCAGCACCACATGATAGATATACAAAGCAAGAATATAAAAAGGTTCAGCTAAAACGAGAACTGAAAAAAATTAACCAAACTAAGGTAATCAAGTATGTTCCAGTTAAAGTTGTTAAAAGAAACGTTAATAACACAGCATTTATTAAAGTTAATGTCATAACGTATCACCCTAGCCTTAAATTTATTAAAAGATAGATGCGCCCTTTAAAATATAAAGTCATGTTTGCGGCAATAAACAACGCGCCGCAAACTTAGCTTTTTACACCATTTAAACTCTATTATTGGTATTTTCCCATCTAAAAATGCACGGAAATAACGTTTTCTAAGCACAACAAAAAAGTCCAAATATATAATTTAATAGCAGTATTATTAAAATATCTCTCGTAATAACCCCCCTTAAAAATCGTCAAAAACTAGATATTATGTCAAGAACCGTCAGTAAAATGTAAAAAGCTGTAAGCATAGCTCCGTTTGCTGTTGTATGTCAGTTAACATTCAGTTTGAACCGCTAGTATTGAACCCAGTTATGTAAAAACATAAACGAGGCAATACTATGAAACTTACTTTTTTACTACCTGCACTGCTCGCCATTGGCGCAGTATCAGGCTCTGCGCTTGGAGCACAAAACGAGCGAGAGAATGATAAAAGCTTTAAACGTGACCACGACAAACGTGTTGAATATAAACGCGATGAACGCCGCCATGAAAAAAAGCAGCGTATTGAGCATAAAAAAGAAAAACGAGAAGACCGTAAGCAAGAAAAACGTAAACTTGCTAAGTACAAGCAGGAAAAGCGTGAACAATACCGCTACAACCAGCGCAAATATAACTACTTAACAAGCCATAATAATTCAGTCGCTTACAGACAAAATCGATTTATGAACCATTTACCACGCAATAGCGCATCGATTAGATTTAATGGTATTTCGTTTACGTTTAACGACGGCCTTTACTACCGTAAAGCTAAAAGAGGCTACCATGTAGTTACGCCACCTAGAGGCCTGCGTATAAATACGCTACCAAGAAATTACAGGCATTTTAAGCATCACAATACCACCTACTACACATATCAAAACGTGTATTACGTCGCAAATAATGACGGTTATACAGTGGTTGATGAGCCACCAACCCGTCTTAATCAGGCAATAAAAGTGGGGAATGTGAATGATTATAGCTTGGGCCAAACTTACGATTCATTGCCTCAGGCAGCACAGGCCGTAATAATTAACTCGCAGCAGTATTTTAAATACGGCGATATTTATTTTTTACCGCAAATAAGTGGTGACGACATAAAATACCTTGCTATCAAGCTAGGTTAAATCCGCTATAAATTAAAAGACCTTGCTACCAATAGCAGGGTCTTTTTCATTTCCCCTGTAGGTAATAACTTAAAGCAATAAAATCAATTCCCTCTCTAAACATTAACATGTCTTAGTATTTGTAAGCTTTTTTGCTAAACTAGCTCGCATATTAATAGTGAGAGTGTATTTATGTCGGGTGAGTTTCCACGTGCTGGTTTTTGGCGCCGTTTTGCGTCGTTAGTTTACGATACGTTAGCCATTATTGCGTTTGCGATGTTAACTGTAGTGCTGTATTTATTTGCCGTTCAAGGGCTTATTTCTCTCGATGTAATTAGTTTAAATGGCGCAGAGGATGTATCTGCCTTTATTCAAAATTCAAATCTTCTTTCGGGTATTCGTACCGCTCTTTTAATTATTGTTACCTTAGTATTTTTTGGCTACTTTTGGACTAAAAGCGGGCAAACCATTGGCATGCGTGCATGGCGTTTAAAAGTACAAACTCTTGAGGGTAATTTAATTAGCTGGCCGCAATCAATTATCCGCAGCGTTAGCGCTTTACTCGGTTTAGGTAATTTGGTGGTGTTAGTAGATTTTAAAAACAAAAAAGCACTGCAAGATTACATCTCTAAAACAGAAGTTATTGCACTTACTAAAGAAGAAAACAGACGTATTTATAGTGAGCTTGATTAATACCAACTTTTCAAATCGTGAGTTAAGCGGTAATTAAGCAGTAGTTAAAAAGCAAAAAGGGTGACCAGTGGTCACCCTTTTTCATGCTTTGAATAGGTAAATCTATACCCGTTTATTCATCAAATATGTCGCAAAGCCTATAAATATAATACTGGGTAATACCGCCCCTATAATGGCAGGTATTTGGTAAACCATAACGACAGGGCCAAATATTTCATTAGTTAAGTGAAACACAATCCCTGTAACAACTCCCATAATAATACGTGCGCCCATAGTAACGGTACGCAGCGGGCCAAATATAAACGAGAGCGCCACCAGCAGCATTACCGCAACAGATACTGGCTGCATCAACTTACGCCATAGAGCAAGCTCGTAGGTACTTGTGTCTTGTTCGTTTTGCTCTAAGTAACTTAAATACGACCAAAGCCCAGTAAATGAAAGTGACTCCGGTTTTACCGAAACAACCCCTAACTTTTCAGCTGTGAGTTGCGAAGGGTAAAACTCTTCTGGTAATTGCTCTGTTGTGGTTTTTTCGCTAGTGATAATAACTTTATTAACGTCACGAAGTAGCCAGCCATCTTTTCGGCTCAGTGCATCTCTTGCTTTAGTAATTTGGGTAAGCTCTAACGATTTATCAAAGTGGTACATATGCACCCCGTTAAGCCTGCCGTTTTCATCAACATCTTCAATATTAATAAAATTATTGCCGTCTTTAGCCCATACACCTTTTTGTGTATTAAACACATCGCCGCCATGTATTGCTTGGTTACGCATTTCTTTAGCGTGCAATTGTGCTTCAGGTGCGCCCCATTCGCCCAATGCCATCATACAGATAGCCATAAATATGGCCGTTTTCATCACAGAGCCAATTATTTGTAAGCGCGACATACCAGCGGCTTGCATCACTACAAGCTCACTGTTTGAGGCAAGTGCCCCCAAACCCGTTAAGCCACCAATTAGCGCAGCCATCGGAAAAAACACCACTAAATCGCCAGGTATTGTGTAAAGCGTGTAAAGCATTGCAGTCATTAAGTCGTAACTGCCGCGCCCTACCGACTTTAACTGGTCGATAAATTTAATTAAGGTGCTAATACCAAC
This sequence comes from Pseudoalteromonas sp. NZS127_1, assembly GCF_015864295.1. Lineage (NCBI taxonomy): Bacteria > Pseudomonadati > Pseudomonadota > Gammaproteobacteria > Alteromonadales > Pseudoalteromonadaceae > Pseudoalteromonas > Pseudoalteromonas sp. NZS127_1. The sequence goes on from NZ_JADYXO010000011.1 coordinate 114,642, forward strand.
AAGTACCAACAATGCAAAGCCGGTAGTTTGTAAAATACTGCGGCCTAAATACCAATCAAGCGTTTTCATCATGAGCCTAACTCCCGCTTAGTTACTACGGCTTTAAGCCAAGCGCCCAGTGGTCGCCCTTTTATAATTAATAACCCACCTATAAACAAGGCACTTAGATGAATCCACCACAAGCCGATTGAAGGCGGGATTTTGCCATCTTCAACTGCAAATTTAGCGGCATTTAGTAAAATAAAGTAGCCTAAGTACAAGCTAATAGCAGGCACTAGTTTTGCAAATTTACCTTGGCGAGGATTAACCACACTTAGCGGTACTGCCAGTAAGGTAAGTAGCGGGATTGATAACGGAATAGCGAGTCGCCATTGCCATTGAGCAATAGATTCAGGAGTGTTTATAGCCAATAATTGGTTAGTTGGCACAGCCTCTAATTTACGGCGTTGATGCTCTATTTCTTGCTCTCGTATTTGTACGCTGTAACCATCAAATTCTGTTAAATTAAGTGCAGGCGTTGTGCCGTCTGTTTCGTAACGTTTACCGTCTGTTAGTACTAGCTGTTGCTCACCATTTACGGCTTCAACCACAACACCTTGCTCTGCATATACTAAGCGCGCTAGATTGCCTTTTTCGCTATCGGGTAACTGTGCAACAAATACCTTATTGAGCTCTTTGCCGCCTTTTTCAATATTATGAATAAACACCACGGCTTTTTCGTTACCGGTTTCTTGGAACCGCCCAGCTCTGAGCGCAGATAACCCCGCATCGGCTTTGGCTTGTTCTTTCAATTGATACTCTTGCTCGCTTGCCCACGGCGCTATATACATAGTCAATGCAGCGGCTAATATGGCAAGCCCAACGCTTGATATAAGCGTTACGCGCACAACATACCATTCACTTACGCCACAGGCTTTAAGGACGGTCATTTCGCTATCTGCATATATACGGCTGTAAGCCAAAATAATGCCTAAAAATATACTCAGCGGAAGTATTAGCGAGGCTAGTTGTGGAAGCTTTAGTGCAATCATCGATAGCACTAATTTAGCAGGAATGCTGCCCTCAGAGGCATCACCTAAAATACCAACTAACTTTTGTGACAAAAATATTGTCATTAAAGTTAAAAATACGGCGACCTGCGATTTTAAAACCTCAGCGGTCAAATAACGGAAAATTAGCAATGCTCGCCCCTGTTAAACATGGAATTTCACTACGATAGTGAGAATTGAATAGTTAAATAGCTATTTTACCCAATTAATACCGGCAAATAGGCTATTATTATAAGCCATCAAATTTAATTATCCTACCTAAGTGCACGATATAATGTTGCATTAGTAGCCCTTAAGCATATAAAGTTCAATTACACAGTAAGAGTCTAGCAAAATCAGCTAAAATAAGAATTATCCTTACATAAGTTACGTAGATAAGACTAGAAAATACTTTTTTAGCCCCAACTTACTAACTTAAATGACTCAAAATCAGGAGTGACAATGGAATTTAACGTAAAAAGTGGTAGCCCAGAAAAACAGCGCAGCGCATGTATTGTGGTTGGCGTTTACGAGCCACGTAGGTTATCCCCCATTGGTGAACAACTCGATAAAATTAGTGATGGCTATATCTCTAATTTACTTCGCCGTGGCGACTTAGAAGGTAAGCCAGGCCAAGTTTTATTATTGCATCATGTACCCAATGTATTAAGCGAGCGCATATTGCTTGTTGGTTGTGGTAAAGAGCGCGAGCTTGATGATAAGCAATATAAACAAATTATTTCTAAAACTATTAATACCTTAAACGAAACAGGCTCTATGGAAGCAGTCTGCTTTTTAACAGAGCAACACGTTAAAGGTCGCGACACTTACTGGAAAGTTCGTCAAGCAGTAGAAACAACACAAGATTGCTTATATACGTTTAACCAATTAAAAAGTAAAAAAGTAGACCCTCGTCGTCCGCTTCGTAAAATGGTGTTTAACGTACCAACACGACGCGAACTAACGATTGGCGAAAGTGCCATTGAGCATGGTTTAGCCATTGCTGCAGGTAGTAAGCTGTGTAAAGACGTGGCTAATATGCCACCAAATATTTGTAATCCAGTGTACTTAGGCGAGCAAGCACAAGAGTTGGCAACTAATTTTGACAACATCACTGTTGATATTATTGGCGAAAAGCAAATGGCAGAACTAGGTATGAATTCTTACCTAGCTGTTGGCCGAGGTAGTGATAACGAATCGATTATGTCGATTATTAACTACAAAGGCGCCGCTGACGACCAAGCCCCTATTGTACTTGTTGGTAAAGGCTTAACGTTTGACTCAGGCGGTATTTCATTAAAACCAGGCGAAGGCATGGACGAAATGAAATACGACATGGGCGGCGCTGCAGGTGTTATTGGCGCAATGCGTGCACTTGCACAAATGCAATTGCCAATTAACGTTATTGGTGTTTTAGCTGGCTGTGAAAATATGCCTGGCTCAAACGCGTATCGCCCGGGTGATATTTTAACAACAATGTCGGGGCAAACAGTTGAAGTGTTAAACACCGACGCTGAAGGTCGTTTAGTATTGTGCGACGCACTAACGTACGTTGAACGCTTTAATCCAGATACCGTTATTGACGTAGCAACACTTACTGGCGCTTGTATTGTAGCCCTTGGCGCGCATGCGACTGGTTTACTATCAAACCATAACCCACTTGCACACGATTTATTAAAAGCGTCTGAGCAAAGTGGCGACCGTGCATGGCAGTTACCGTTATGGGATGACTATCAAGATCAGCTAGAAAGCCCATTTGCTGACTTTACAAACTTAGGTGGACGCTCTGCGGGTACTATTACTGCGGCATGTTTCTTGTCTAAATTTACTAAAAAGTATCATTGGGCGCATTTAGATGTTGCCGGTACAGCGTGGCGCAGTGGCGCTAAAAAAGGCGCAACGGGTCGTCCTGTACCAATGCTTACTCAGTATTTATTAAATAGAGCTGGCGTAAGTGAAGCCGCTCAAGATTAAACACACTGTTTAGCTACTTATAAGGCGCCATTTGGCGCCTTATTTATTTGTGTATTAATTGAAGCAAACCCCGTTATATGGCAAAATCTGCCTCTTAATTTATGTATATCAATTTGGTATACATTCAATGTCATGGGAAACCCCGATACAATGAACATGAACGCTAAATTTTTCGTTCTAAAGCAACAAGATGAGTCTAAAGCGAAGGCTGACGATCATTTTGCTTTGGCTGCTCAAATTGCGGCCGATCAGTATCGAAATGGGCAGCGTGTGTTTATTTGTGTTAACGATAACGAAGCAGCCTGTGCCATTGATGAAATAATTTGGGCATTCGATCCAGATAGTTTTGTGCCACATAATTTACAAGGTGAAGGCCCTAAAGGCGGCGCACCTGTAGAAATTGGTATTACGCCACCTGTTGGCAATCGTAAAGTTTTAATTAACTTGGCTACTCAATTACCGGATTACATTCGTCGGTTTAACCAAGTTTTTGATTTTGTACCCGTAGAAGCAGCGGCTAAACAAGCAGCCCGCGAGCGTTTTAAAAAGCTACGCCAACTCGGTGCCAATCTCACCACGCAAGATATTAATAGCTAGCCAATCAGGCAAACTAACCAACTAATTTAAGTACTTATTTAAGGTTCTGTGTAATGGATAAAACCTACAATCCGCAAGATATTGAACAGTCTCTATATCAAGACTGGGAACAAAAAGGCTACTTTAAGCCATCTGGCAAAGGCGTACCATATTCAATTATGATCCCGCCGCCAAATGTCACTGGTAGCTTACACATGGGCCACGCCTTCCAAGATACAATAATGGATACCCTAACGCGTTTTAAACGTATGCAAGGTAACAACACATTATGGCAAGTAGGTACTGACCACGCAGGTATTGCAACGCAAATGTTAGTTGAGCGTAAACTGCATGCCGAAGAAGGCAAAACACGCCACGATTTAGGCCGCGAAGATTTTATTAATAAAATCTGGGAATGGAAAAAAGAATCGGGCGGCACTATTACCAAGCAGCTTCGTCGCCTTGGCGCATCGGTTGATTGGGATCGTGAACGCTTTACCATGGATGATGGTTTATCTGAAGCTGTTAAAGAAGTGTTTGTACGCCTTCACAAAGAAAACCTAATTTACCGTGGTAAACGCCTAGTAAACTGGGATCCTAAATTACACACGGCTATTTCTGATCTTGAAGTTGAAAACAAAGACAAAAAAGGCCACATGTGGAACTTACGTTACCCACTGGCTGATGGCGTTACAACGCAAGATGGAAAAGACTACATTGTAGTAGCAACTACCCGTCCAGAAACTATGCTTGGCGACTCAGGTGTTGCAGTAAACCCTGATGACGAACGCTACATAGATTTAATCGGTAAAGAGATTTTATTACCTATCGTTAATCGTCGTATTAAAATTGTTGCTGACGAACATGCCGATAAAGATAAAGGCACGGGCTGTGTAAAAATAACCCCAGCGCACGACTTTAATGATAACGAAGTGGGCAAGCGTCATCAAATGCCGATGATCAACATTTTCGATAAAGACGCAGCTATTCTTACCCAAGGTGAAACATACACCTTTGACGGTAAAGAGCTTGAGTTTGATGCGCCAATTCCTGAGCGCTTGCGCGGGCTTGATCGTTTTGCAGCGCGTAAAGCAATTGTGGCAGAATTTGAAGAACTTGGCTTACTTGAAAAAATTGAAGACCATGGTTTAACCGTTCCTTATGGCGACCGCTCTGGTGTGGTAATTGAGCCACTACTTACCGACCAATGGTATGTACGTGTTGCACCACTTGCAGAACCTGCAAAAGACGCAGTTAAAAACGGCGACATTCAATTTGTGCCTAAGCAATACGAAAACATGTATTTTTCGTGGATGAACGACGTACAAGATTGGTGTATTTCACGCCAGCTTTGGTGGGGTCACCGCATCCCAGCTTGGTACGACAATGAAGGCAACGTATTTGTTGGTCGCGACGAAGCTGAAGTACGCCGTGAAAACAACATTGCAGATAGCGTAACGCTTAGCCAAGACGAAGACGTACTTGATACGTGGTTCTCATCAGCGCTTTGGACGTTCTCAACGCAAGGTTGGCCTGAAAATACCGATGATTTAAAAACCTTCCACCCGTCTGACGTGTTGGTAACGGGGTTTGATATTATTTTCTTCTGGGTTGCGCGCATGATTATGATGACGCTGCACTTTGTAAAAGACGAAAATGGCAAACCACAAGTGCCGTTTAAAACCGTGTATGTAACCGGCTTAATACGTGATGACAACGGCGATAAAATGTCTAAGTCAAAAGGTAACGTACTTGACCCACTAGACATGATTGACGGCATTGAGCTTGAAGACCTAGTACAAAAGCGTACTGGCAACATGATGCAGCCAAAACTTGCCGCTAAAATCGAAAAAGATACGCGTAAAGTATTTGCTGGCGGTATTGAAGCACACGGTACAGACGCCCTTCGCTTTACCCTTGCGGCAATGGCATCAACCGGTCGTGATATAAACTGGGATATGAACCGCCTTGAAGGTTACCGTAACTTCTGTAATAAATTATGGAACGCGAGCCGTTACGTACTAATGAACACAGAAGAGCTAGATTGTGGTTTTACTGGGCTAGGAAGTAATGTAGATACTGTATTAACAGATAAAGAGTTCTCATTAGCTGACCGTTGGATTTTAGGTCAATATGAAGCAACAGTTAAAACCTACACAGAACACCTAGATAACTACCGCTTTGACTTAGCTGCTAACACGCTTTACGAATTCACATGGAACCAATTTTGTGATTGGTACTTAGAACTAACTAAGCCAGTACTGTTTAAAGGTAATGAAGCGCAGCAACGTGGTACACGCCATACGCTAATAACGGTACTTGAAAGTTTACTGCGTTTAATGCATCCAATGATGCCATACATCACTGAAACTATTTGGCAACGTGTTGCACCACTTGCAGGCCTTGAAACAGAGAACACCAGTATTATGGTTCAGCCGTTCCCTGTATACAACGAAGCAAGCGTTGATGCTAAAGCAATGGAAGATTTAGAGTGGGTTAAACAATTCATTTTATCTATTCGTAATATTCGTGGTGAAATGGATATTAGTCCAAGTAAACCGCTTAGCGTATTACTTGCTAATGCATCAAGTGACGACATGCGCCGTATTGAAGAAAACAAATCATTTTTAGCATCACTTGCAAAAATTGAAGAGTTTACAATGCTTGAAAACAAAGACGATGCACCAGCATGTGCAACGTCTTATGTTGGCAACCTTGAGATCATGATCCCAATGGCGGGCTTAATTGATGTGGAAGCCGAGCTTTCGCGTATTAATAAGCAACTCGAAAAAGCAGAAAAAGGCCTAGCACAAGTACAAAACAAACTTGCTAACGAAAAGTTTGTAAACAACGCACCTGAAGCGGTACTTGCTAAAGAAAATGCAAAACTGGCTGAATTTAGCGATGCTAAAACTAAGCTACTTGAGCAAAAAACTAAAATAGAAAGCTTATAATTTTAGTTATTATGCCTATTAACACTATTTAATAGGCATTAAAAAAGCCGCTCACTTTAATTAAAGTGAGCGGCTTTTTTGTGCCCTGTGATTAACCACAAGACACTTCTACATTAAAACTTGTAGTTGTACTGAGCGCCAATAAGTACTGCATTACCTTCTGACTCAAACTCAAATCCATCTTCTTCAAAGTTCTGAGTTTTACCACGGATAATACTTACACCAAGATCAACGTTAGAGCTTTGATCAATTGTGTAGTTACCACCGAATGAGAACCAAAAACGATCTGTATCTGGGATAGAGATCGACAGGTGATCTTGTGATACTGGAGACTGATCAAATGCTACACCAGCACGAAGTAATAAATCTTCGTTATATTGGTAATCTGAACCAACAGCGAAACGGTATGAATCAGAGAAGCTTTCATCTTTATTAAATGCGCTAAATTTATCGCCAGTTGGAGCTGTAACTTGTGCTTCTAATGAATCAAAGCTACTCCAACCTGTCCATAAAATACTGTAATGAAGACCAAGTTTTTCATCTAACTGATGAGAACCTGAAAATTCAGCTATTGCAGGAAGTGTTATTTCAACAGAACCAGGTAATTCAGTTCCATTTAATCCACCAAAAGCTGTTGGTATTTGATTCGAGTAATCACCTTCGAATGTAATATCTGTTTCTGTACGATAATTAAAACCAAAACGGCTGTTATCATCTAGCTGATACATTAAACCAACATTTAAAGCGTAACCTGTATCATCACCTTCCAAGTTCACAACTTCAGTGCTTGAAGCAAATGGTAAACCAGAGCCAGCATGACGCACAATAGTTGCATCAGCGTAAATTACGTTTAAGCCAATACCATAGCTAAACTTTTCAGTAACTTTATAAGCAACGCTTGCATTTAAGTTAACGGTGAAGATTTCTGTTTTACCAGCAATCTGTCCTGCTGAGTAGTCATCGTCAAAGTCTGTTGATAAACCAAAGTTAGAAAATGCACCAAAACCAAGCGATACTTTATCGTTGTAAGGCATAGTAAAGTAAGCTGCTGGTACCACTGCACTTGGTGCAATGCTATCGTCATCTAATGAAGATTGATCAATACCAGTTGGCGCGCCTTCACCTTCTAAGCTTACATCTGGGATTACGCCAATAGCAGCAACACTTAGTTGCTTTTCTTTAAATAAAGTCATTAGTGCAGGGTTACGTGCAACTACAGACGCGTCGTCTGCGATAGAAGCTTCACCAGCGTATGCGCGGCCTAAACCCGATGCATTTTGCTCTGATAATTGAAACGCAGCTGCAAAGCTATCAGCTGAAACAAATGCAAGCGAAGCTGCAATAAGGGTTTTAGAAAATTTCATTGTTGAGTCCTTAACCAAACTGACTGTCTGGGTACTATGTGTGTTGTTATTAGGATTTAAAACGTGATTACACTACCTTAATTTTTTGTAAAAAACTCTATGAATACGTCAAAAGACAGTAAAAAACATGTTTTTTAACGACATTTTAACAACTATTTAAAACTCATCGGATGAGAAGTGTGGTATTAGAGTAAACACTCTAAATGTAATTAATTATCATTTAGATTGACTTAGAATTAGTAGCAACTTACACTCATTATAAAATCGCAATGGAAGTAAAACTGTGATCATTTTATTTATTATTACAGGGCTAATATTTTGTGGGGCGAGTGTGTTTTGCTTTTACAAAGCAAACTACTGCGCATGTACTCAAGCAGGACAATGCGATAACCCCGTAAACCATTATTGGCTAGGGGCAATGTTAAATGCGTTAATATCTTTAGCGCTGTGTTGTTTTGCATTGCACGTAGAGCTAGGCACTTTGTTATGGTTAACACTGATGGGAAATTGCTTTTTGGGTGCGTTTATTTCTGCAAAACAAACTAAAAAAAGGCAATGCAGTAAGGCTAGTTCAACAAATGCTCTTTTAGCAGGCGAGACAAATTAATCTGATAATCTAAGGGCTTAACACTTGATAGTATTTTAAGCTCTTGGGTGTGCTCACTTAAATCGATGTCTTTCGGTGTAACATGATGATTGTGCTTAGCATTATAAAATAGCTTAATTTTAGGTTTAATAGGATTTAATACGTTCCCTTCAAGCACTAAGGCTAAACGTTCATTCGTTAATTTTACAATAGTTCCTACCGGATGAACCCCTAAACACTTTATAAAACGCTGTACTAACTCACCATCAAACAATTGCTTATTGGCTAATAAGTACCGCAATGCGTTGATTGGTTCATCACCATCTTGATGCATTCTATCGGCAGTCATTGCATCGTACACATCTACAATTGCCATTATACGCGCTGGACGACTTAACTTCTCTGACTGTAGGCCTCGCGGATAACCAGAGCCATCTAAGCGCTCATGATGATTCACTATCATATCAAGCATTAGGGGTGTTATACCCTTCTCGCCTTTAACTAAACCCAAACCTTGCGCTACATGCTTTTTAATCGCTAAGAGCTCATTATTAGTAACCTTAGTTGGCTTTGAAAATATACCCTGCGGTAATTTAGCTTGGCCTAAATCATGAAGTAACGCGCCCATGGCAAGCTCTTGCACAACAGCCATTTTGTACCCTAAGTATTTAGCAAATACAGCGGTAAAAATGGCGCAGTTGATCATATGCCGCCAGTTATAGCTGTGTTTATCTTTTATACGAGTAAGAATAGTCATGGCGTTGGCGTTACGAAAAACTGAGCTGACTATTTCGCTGGCTATTTCATCAAGCACTTTTATATTAACACTCAGGCCAGATGTTAAGTCACCGTATAACGACTGTAGCTTTCGGCCATGCTGATCGTAATTGACACTCGCTTTAGCAAATTCTTGTTCAATTGAGATTGCTATAGGTGTTTTTTCGGCTTTTTGCTGGCTATTAGATGTTTTAGGTTTGCTTTGAGGCTTATATTTGGCAGGAACTGGGGCATCACCTTTAGCAAAATCTATAAGCAGCTCAAGCACCCCTTCAGAGACTAAACGCTTAATAATAGATCTATCGCGCACTAAGCCACTGGTCTTAATTTTTATGCTATTGATCCCTTCATGTTGCTTAGTAACGCTATCAACATACATACCAGGAGTAAGCTCAGATACGGGCAAAGTAATTAGCATAAAGGCGGGATTTTTCTATTAAGGAATATGTACCTTAAATAGCATTAATTAAGCCTAAAAGTCTAGTTTTTGAGTTGTAAGTAGTTATATATAACTAAAAGCATTATTTACAGCCCTATTTGAGCTGCATTGTAATTCTGATTATTTTACTTTTTAATAATTAAACGCTTTCATCTCAACTACACTAAATTGCTTATCACTAAAAAGCAGGTGATTTAGCTATAAAATTTATCTAATCATTATAAAAAAGCGAACTTTATTAACCTTTCTTGAACATAATATTGTTTTGCCTCGGTCTCAATATACACAGCACTTAATAACAACTGCTTTAAATTCTTAAGAGTACTAATATATGACAAAACTAAACCACCCCGTATCAAACCTAAGTGTGGCTGCAATAAACACAGCCTCGCCTTTGGGTCATATATTAAAAGTAGCCGCTCCACTGCTCGATAGCTTATTAGGTATAAATAAACTGCGTGATATATACCTCTCTAATAATTTATCGGGTTTAGATAAGCAGGAGTTTAGTGAAAAGCTTTTAAATGTATTGGGTATTAATGTACTTGGCGCACAAAGTGTTATTAACAAAATACCTAAGCAAGGCTCTTGCATAGTAGTATGTAACCATCCTTATGGCATGATTGAGGGCGTAATAATTGCCAAATTACTCACCCATTATCGTAGCGATACTAAAGTAATGGCTAACGTTGGTTTAAAAATATTTACAGAAATTAAAGATTATTTTATTTTTGCTAATCCACTAAAACCAAAAGCAGCCATTAATACCAGCGCAATTAAACAGTGTTTTAGTCATGTTAAAAATGATGGCCTACTTGTGGTTTTTCCTGCTGGCAGGGTTTCGTTTTTTCAATCAAAAAAACAACGTGTAACCGACGGTCAATGGAATCGCTTAGCGGCTCAACTAGCCTTAAAAACACAAGCCCCTTTATTACCTGTGTTTATTAGTGGTCAAAATAGCCCTATGTTTTACAATTTGGGACGTATTTACTACCGATTTAGATTATTAATGCTAATACGTGAATTACTTAAAATTCAAAAAAGGTCCATTAATTTAGGTGCTGGTAATTTACTTACACCCAAGTTATTAAATAAATTTGAGAAAACTGACGACATTAACGATATTGCGCGCCTGCTTTGCTATTTAAACGATGAACGCTTTGTAACACCTTGGCAAGACGATGCCCAGTCAATGCAACTAAAAGCGATTATGCAGGATGTTGATAAAACAAAAATGACGAGTGAACTTGCTAGCTTACCAAGCGAGCAGCACTTATTAGACTTTAAAAGTTACTCCGTTTATTACGGTTATCAAGATCAAATACCTAATTGTGTTGCTGAAATAACACGCCTTAGAGAAATAACCTTTCGTACATTAAACGAAGGAAGCGGCGAGCCATGTGATACAGATAAGTTTGACGCAACCTACATGCATTTATTTATTTTTGATCATAAAAATGAAGAGATCATTGGAGCTTATCGAATTGGACAAACTGATTTATTACAAAAAAATAGCGACGTGAGCGCCCTTTATTTATCGCAAATGTTTAATTTTGAACCCTCTTTTATTAATCAACAACAGCCGTGCTTGGAAATGGGTCGCTCGTTTATAGTTCAAAAACATCAAGGCAGTTACCATGGCTTATTACTGCTATTTAAAGGGATCGGTGCGTTTATGGCGCAAAACCCACGTTATAGGACTTTATATGGCACCGTTTCATTAAGTAAGCTTTACGACCCTCGTTCTGTCGCAATTATTGACCATGCAATGGTTAATAATAAACAAGGTGTTAGCGCCAATACGCCTTTTAATAATAAAATTCATCCAGAGTTTGAAGACTTCATTAGTGATCACACGTTAAACATAGATCATGTATCAACATTGGTTATGGGAATAGAAGAAGATAAAAAAGACATACCGATTTTATTAAAGCAATATCATAAGCTAGGCGCTCAATTTCATTGTATGGGAATTGACAGTAACTTTAATCACACCCCTGGATTACTTTTAAGTGTGCACCTACCAAGTGCGCCTGAAAAGCTACTTAAGCTCTACCTTGGTGATAAAAAAGATGATTATATAAATCACTCATAATTTTCACCTGCTGTATTAATACTGCAGATAAAAATAGAGCAACAAAAAAGTCGACGCAATTAATTGCGTCGACTTTTTTAGTTATGTAATAACTATAAAAATATTTAGGGTCTGTTGTTCTTTCAAGGTTGAATTTGCAGCAGTCTGTTTGGTATTTAGGCAAGACAGAGCCTATGTAGTGTGGTTATTCCCCATAAATGGGCGATAACGTAGCATTAATGCCAAACAGGCGCTGCCCAAAGGGTTCTTTCTAGGGGCTTGGCTCGGTTTTTACTTATTCTTACATGGATGTAAGCCATTAGAATAACGCAGGAGCAGTTATCGAGCCCACTAGGTTACAAATCTCGCGTCGCAATTAAATAGCCCCTAGTTTGAATAAATTTTAATCCGCAAAGATCAACAGACCCAGTTAAGCTGCAGCCACTTTTAAACAACTAATGCTGCTAATGAGTTGAGACTGCTTATCAAAATAATTAAAGCGTATAGTGTTACCAACTTTAATATGGCTAATACTGACTGTCATTGCATCTTCTCTTTGCATATTTACACCATATTGACCCTGCTCGGCTTTGCTATAATGAAATGCTAAAAACTGCTCACTTGCAGGATATCTTAAGTCAATAAGTTGCTTAAATTGTTGTTTACGCTTTTGTGTAACTGTTTCTAGCTCAACGCCAGATGACGTTGCAAGCGATTCAACTTGGCAATCGATTAATTGTTTTGTGTCCCATCGAACAAAAGCGATGTGACCATTATTTAGCGATAATTTATCCGGAAAAATACACAATTTAAAAGGCGCGTAACCCGATAAATCCATATTTTTTAATTGAGACAATGCAGGGGTATTATTGCTTAGTAAATGCGGGATTAAGAGGCCTCTGCTGTGCTTTACGGCAGTTATATCAAATGCACTTTGATAATCGTTTAATAAAGCTAATGTTTGCCCCCAATGCGATACACCAAGCCAAGTACCACCGCCTTGCGGATCGATAGGGTAAATTGCGTTATCTGTGTGCTTACTCGGGGCGAGTGCCATTTCTCGCGTTTTTTGCTCATCACGATTAAAAAACAACTCGTAGCCATCATCAGTTAGGAAGTAACTTAAAGTGCACATATTAACTTTGCAGTGATTTTAATTGGCTTTGTTGGCTTTTTTCTCTCAAAAAAGTAGCTGTACTTGGTGCTAACCCAAAGTTCTGGTCGAATGATGCTTTTTGTGCAAAGGTAATTTGTGAAATCATCGCATAGTGATGTACTGCATGGCTTCCTACAAATATAAGCTCTCGTGCTAATGAGGTTGTTACAGTTTGTACATTTTTACTTTTAATTGATACTTCGCTTGAAAGTAACAGCGGTTTATTAAAATCATCTGGACTTAGCTGTTCAATCCACGATGCTATCTCGGCAATTTTTTTTATAGCTTCACAGGGGTTACTTTCAATATTACTGCCGCGTAGGCGACTATCGTAATCAATATTATTTATACCAAAGCCCGTCATTAAAGACTGGTAATGATCGATAATGTGGCGCATATGTGACCCAACTGAACTAATGAAATTAGGAGCAACGATTTGCGAATAATCCTCTTTAGTTACACTTTCAAGATAAGCATGTCCTTGAGCGAGTATTTCTAACTGACTATTTAACATTGAATCGGTTTTCCTCATTTATAATTTCGTCGTATATGCATACATAACGTTAGATAACATTTTGAATAATGCAATTTTGCATTGTATAAATAACTAGAAAGCTGTTCTTACAATAAAATTTCAAAATTTATGCAGTAATACATTTTTAAATACAAAAGTAATTAATGAAAAGCTAGATAATATAGAGGGGAATATTAGTAGATGTAGAAGCAAATGGCGCTCTCGGTAGGGATCGAACCTACAACTTAGCCTCCGGAGGGCCACGTGATATCCATTTCACCACGAGAGCACATTTGTTGCCGCCACACCAACTCGCGATATCAGTGCTTTAGCATCAGCAATGATAAAGAGATCTTTAAATAAATACCAGTAACATCAGCTTATATGCTTATTAATTAAACTCTTTTAAATAAAACACTTCACAATGGCTTAAAAACACGCTATTTATTCTTATTGAATAGGAAACAGTAACGGTTTAGTAACATTGAAACTATGATTGTCGCTGTGCGGATGGATTTAATACGAGGAAATAATGATGAGTTTAATGTCTACTGAGCAAGTTGCTGAGTTTTTAGGTGTAAAAGTAGAGCGTGTAAAACGTCTCTCTAGAGAAAGTTTATTAATTGCTAAATCAGAAGATGAAAATGGTGAACCACAATTTGATACAGCCGAAGTAACAAAATACAAAGAGCTCGCCGAGCGCTTTGGTGGTCTTTAACATCTACAAAAAGTATTATTAACGAGTTTAGTTAGCTGCGCGCGTAACATTACAGATTTACTAGTTATGCTGCGCTCTTCATACCAGCCAATACATAACACTAAAAAAAACAGCTTATAATAATTCAGCTTATCCATTGAAGGATTAAACGTTTTTGTTTTATCGATACTATTTTTATAGTTATTTAACAATGCACTTTCACTGCTCTCATTAAGATTAAAGCTCACTGCAAGGGCTGACAAATCAAAATACACATCGTTAGTTTGTGCATATTCAAAGTCAATTAAATACATGCCTGAAGCATTTACAATAATGTTATCTTTTACTAAGTCGTTATGACAAAAGCCTCCATTAAATGACATAGCTGCAACGGCTTTGAGTGCCTTCTCTATTTGAGGTTTGTATTGCGTATATACGTGGGTGCTTTGATAAAAATGAAGCTCTTTAGCTATATCCATTGGCGCGGTAGACACTTTGTAATTGTGCACTTGAGCAAGTTTATTAATAAAGCTAAGCGTTATATCCGATTGCGCGCTCTTGCCTTCAATATAATTAAATACCGCACGACCGTTTTCTTTATCAAGCCAAATAGGCGCAGGGCATATATTAAAGTCACTTAAAAAGCGCTGCGCTTCAAGGCCGTCACTTGGCCAATGGCTTTTATAACACTTTAACAAATACCCTTGTTGCTCGGTACGTATTAAAAAATTATCGTTACTAAAGCCATTAAGTAATCGCTCGCTTGAAACAATGCTTGTAGGCTCTATAAACGCACTACACATTTTTACTAACTGGGTATGCTCAATCATTGATTAAAGCTGTGCTAGAGGCTTAGCTTGGCTTTGTTCGTACTCTTCGTACCAGGTTTTAAAGCCCCACGCTGCCATAATGGTATAAAATATAAAGAGTGCTAGCGTTGGGTAATAGCCTTTTTCGTAATATAAATACATAGAAGCGGCATCTATTACAATCCAGTACAGCCAGTTTTCGAGGACTTTTTTAGCCACTAAGTAAGTAGTTACTACGGCAAAACATGTTGTAAAACTATCAAGATAAGCAAAATCGGCATGAGTATAATTTTGCATAACGTAACCAATAACTATTGCAGCTACGGTTGTTAAACTAATTAAAACAGCATGACGGTTTATCGACCACGATGTAATATTTAAATTTGCAGCTTTGCCTTTACGCCATACAACCCAGCCAAATACAGCCATATACATATAATAAAAATTAAGTAACGACTCCATAAGTAATGCGCCATTCCAGTACATTATTGTATAAATGAGCGTGCTAAAAAATGCCGCAGGCCAACACCATAAGCTTTCTTTTATTGCTAATAATAAATAAGCCATCGACAACCCTACCGCAATATACTCCCAATGCGACATTGCTGTAAAACCACTTAAGGTTTGTGTTAAAAAGTCCATATTATGCAATTACCGTTTAGTTGTGCCGATTGTTATACCAATCTGCTTATATACGGGGTCTATTTAACGTTAAGAAAATTACGCTAGAACTAGGCAAAAATTTTTGTATCTATTTGTTCTAAATAAAAATTTTTAATGACGTTATAGTGCAATTTAATTCGTTAAATTGATCAAATATTTATGCAGGTTGGTATTATAGGTTATTCAGGCGATAAGTCGCCAGAGAGAAACTTACATACAAAAATAGCTTTACCAAATTCTTCATATGAACGTTTAATTTCGGTATTTAACACCTGCATTACTAAATCGTAATCACCAAAAATTTGCGTTGATAACGTGTTAGTAATCACTTTTAAATCATCGTACTCGTTTAATCTGTCAATAAAGCCCTGAATAAACGGGATATAATCTTGGTGAAGTGGGTATTTACTGATCTCTACTGATAATTTCATTTTTGACTCTTTATTTTAATTACCGATTACAACAAGTCATTCAATGCTAGAGCCGTTATTAAATACAGTGTAAAATCGCTGCAACACTCAATTGAAATGAGCTTAAAATGGCACGTAGAATAACCTACAAATATAAAAACGAACCGCGCGAGATTAATTTCGCTAAAGATAAATACCACGACATGTATCAAGCAATTGCTGCCGCCGAAGGTATTGATCTAACTAATTACTTAAGCATGGTACAGCAAATAGAAATGACCTCAAAAGGGTCTGCTTCTGTTCGTAACTTTCGCGACCAAGAATTTGCCCGTATGGGCTTTAGCGACGTTTACTTTATAAAAGAGTAAATACCGCTTTATAGCTGTATTAACGCTGATACTCATAACTTACGCGCGGTGTAATATTACATAATAGCTCGTAAGGGATAGTATCAGCGCATAATGCTATTTCTTCAACTGGTAGCTCAGGGCCCCACATAGTGACTCTGTCGCCCACTTTAATATTGTGCTCATTAGCGCCTATATCTACGCTAATCATATCCATAGCAACACTGCCAACAATACCATAACGCTGCTTACCAATTATTACTGGTGTGCCCTCTTTAGCATGCCGAGGATAACCATCGCCATAACCCATAGCCACAACAGCTAATTTGGTTGGTTTATCGCTTTTCCAACGACCACCATACCCTACCGCCTCATTCGCTGGTACATTACGCACCGCAATTACGCGCGTAGTTAAGCGCATAACTGGTTTTAATTTGTGTTGTTGCCCAATACTATTTGCCATTGGCGATACGCCATATAGCATAAGCCCAGGGCGCACCCAATCACCATGACCGCTCGGCCATGCAATAATACCAGCAGAATTTGATAAACAATGTGCTTGGTCAATGCCATTCACTAAGTTATCAAATAACGTGATTTGTTGAACCGTTTTGGCATTATCAACATCATCAGCACACGAAAAGTGTGTCATTAAATTAACGGTATTTTTGGCGTTAGGTGTTTTTTGTAAGCGGTTATAAAACTCTTCAAACTGCTCTGGCGCAATACCTAGTCGATGCATACCTGTATTTACTTTTAACCAGCATGTTATTGGCGCATCGAGCTTTGTTTTTTCAAGCGCGGCTAATTGGTATTCATCGTGAATAATAGTTTGAAAGTTATTAGCGAGTAAAATAGGTAAGTCGGCTTTGTTAAAAAAGCCTTCTAGTAAAACTATTGGCTTTGTTAACCCCCCAGCTCGAAGGGCAAGCCCTTCATCTATTCGCGCCACAGCAAATGCGTCAGCATTATTTAAATGCTGCGCAATCGTTACTAAACCATGCCCGTAAGCATTTGCTTTTAGCACCGCCATTACTTTGCTGTTAGGTGCAAAGCACTTAACTTGCGCTAAATTATGCGCAAGTGCAGCTAAATTAATTTCAGCAGTGGCTAGGCGCATTAGTAATCGTCATCTACCGCTGGTCCCGCGTAATTATCAAAGCGAGAAAATTGACCTTGGAATGTTAAACGCACTTTACCAATTGGGCCGTTACGTTGTTTACCTATGATAATTTCGGCAATACCTTTGTCAGTACTGTCTTCGTTATAAACTTCATCACGGTAAATAAACATGATTAAATCGGCATCCTGCTCTATCGACCCCGACTCACGTAAATCTGAGTTAATAGGACGTTTATCGGCACGTTGCTCTAGCGTACGGTTAAGCTGCGAAAGCGCAACAACCGGACATTTTAGCTCTTTTGCTAGTGCTTTAAGTGAACGTGAAATTTCAGCAATTTCGAGCGTTCGGTTATCAGCAAGGCTTGGTACACGCATTAACTGCAAGTAATCGACCATGATCATACTAATGCCACCGTGGTCGCGGGCTATACGCCTTGCACGTGAACGAACATCGGTAGGTGTTAAGCCCGATGCATCATCAACGTACATTTTACCTTTTTCCATCAACAAGCCCATTGTTGATGAAAGTCGTGCCCAATCGTCATCATCTAATTGACCAGTACGTACCTTAGTTTGGTTAATACGGCCAAGAGACGCTAACATCCTCATCATAATTTGTTCTGAAGGCATCTCTAGAGAGTAAATTAATACTGGTTTGTCTTGAGTCATTGCAGCATGTTCTGCAAGGTTCATCGCAAAAGTGGTTTTACCCATTGATGGACGCGCTGCAACAATAATTAAGTCAGAAGGCTGTAAGCCCGTCGTCATTTTATCAAGATCGGCATAACCTGTACTTACACCCGTAACACCATCTTGTGGTGATTGATAAAGCTCTTCTATTTTATCAACGGTTTTTTCAAGGATGCTATGAATGCTTTGCGGGCCTTCATTATTTTTTGTTCGTTGCTCAGCTATTTTAAACACTTTGCTTTCGGCAAAATCGAGTAAGTCGTGACTGGTACGTCCTTCGGTATTAAAACCCGCTTCTGCAATTTCGTTCGCTACGCCAATCATTTCACGTACAACAGCACGTTCGCGTACAATACTTGCGTAAGCGTCAATGTTAGCAGCACTTGGCGTGTTTTTAGCTATTTCTGCTAAATAAGCAAAGCCACCAATTCCTGCCAGTTTATTATTTTTTTCTAAACTTTCAGAAATAGTGATTAAATCTATCGGATCGCCAATCTCAGCAAGTGCCGTCATCGCCTCAAAAATTAACTTGTGCGTGCGGGTATAAAAATCCTGTGATACAACAAGCTCCGCTACGCGGTCAAAAGCTTGGTTATCAAGCATTAAGCCACCTAAAACAGATTGTTCAGCTTCTATTGAATGGGGAGGAACTTTAAGTGTATCGACTTGCTTATCTGGTTTGGCCATAACTTCACAGTAGTAAAATTGAATGGCTCTATTCTATCGACTTGAAGGGGCTGTGCAAATAGAAAAGCAGGAAATCTTTTCCTGCTTTTTGTAATCGTGAAGGTGAATGAGCGTTATTTAATACGAAGCTCTATGCGTCCACTAATTGTATCCATTTCAACATTAGCATTACCGCCATTAATGCTAAATTCTAAATCACTGGCTGGGCCGTATTTAGCTTTACTGACTTTATCGCCAGTAACTTTATTAATGATTTTGCCATTAGCGTGCGCTTTAATTTCAAAATTTGCAGATACGCTGTCAGGAAAGTAAAAATCACCATCGCCACTTACCGATTCAAAACGTACATCACCGCCTTTTAAAAGCTCTTTAATATGTACTTCGGCTTCGCCATTCACCGTGTTAATACGTAAGTTTTTAATTGACGATAGCGTAAAATCTATATCGCCATTTACATTTTCAAGGCGCACATCATTGGCACTTGAGGTTGATTTAATATCGCCATTAACAGCGCTAAAACGTAGTTCACCACTTGATTCTCTATCGTTAATTTCGCCATTTACGGTTTCAAATTGAATATTCCCACTTAGGTTTTCTGCATTTACATCGCCATTTACGGTGGTGAGCTTAATGTTGCCAGTAATATCATCTACCGTAATTTCGCCATTAACCACGTCAACTTCAGCGCCATTTTTTAGCTCTTTCGCAGTCACCGATACATTAACGCCAGCAAATTCTAAACTACTGCTTTTAGGCATAAATATGGTTAGGCTTGAGCCATCGCCATTATTACTCCAATTTGATTTACGTGGCATTTTTACAATAAACTGAGTTTTATCGCCATTTATTTTAAGCTCATAACCCTCGGCTTTGTCATCAAGCTCGCCAGATACTTTAAATTCGTTTTTATCCCAGCCTGTAATATGTATATCACCGCGTTGGTTTTCAATAAAAATAGTGCCGCCACTTGGTACGTCTATTTGCTTATCTATTTTTTCACCCGCTAATACTGCCAACGGAAATAAGCTCAGTCCTAATAAAATCGCTTTCATGTCGTACTCCTAAATGTGCTGCCAACGTGGCGCGTGCACCTTGTTAATTAAATCAAGTTGTTGTTGATATACTTGCGCTAACATTGTTAGTAGCGCTTGGTTTTGTGGCTCATTTTCAAGAACTTGCTTTATTGCTTGCTCTGCGTTTTCAAGCTCTTGTAGCTGCGTTTGCCAGTTAGTGGTCAATGCTTCTTTATTTTCATATTCAACCAACAAACTGTTTTTTTGCGCCGAAAAGTAATCACTTATAGCCACTACGGGTTGTGGCTCGGGCGCTATAACAAATAGATTTACAGCAATTAAAGCAGCTAATGTGCAGGCAGCTATTGCTGTTAGTTTTGGCCAAATAGCAGTGCCTTTTAGGTCCTGCTTATTACTAACCATTGCTCGCTCAATTCCCGCCCACAGGTCTTTTTGTGGCGTAATGTCTTTATCAAGCGTGTTTAATGACTCATTTAAATAGTCGTCAAAATTTGGTTTATTCATTTTCATACCACTCTTGTAGTAGCTGCCTAGCACGATGATATTGCGATTTACTTGAACCAACAGCCATACCTAATTGCTCGGCTATTTCCTCGTGCCTGTAACCTTCGATTGCAAATAACACAAACACCATACGTGCGCGCTCAGGAAGCCTTACTATTAATTTATCGAGACCATTTAAGCCTTTGCAGTCATTAGCTGATTGCTCATCCATACCGCAGTGTTCAATGCTCACTACTTTTTGCAGCCAATTTTTTTGCTTGCGTAAGTAACTAATTGCTACATTACTGGCAACGCTGTAAAGCCAAGTAGAAAACTGCGAGCGACCGTCAAATTGCGCTATTTTACGCCATACCTGTACAAACACTTCTTGGGCTGCATCTTCAGCATGCGCTTGGTCCGCTAATAAGCGTAAACATAAACCGTAGACTCGTTTTATATGTAACTCATAAAGCGTTGTGTATGCGCTTTGATCACCTGATTTAACACGCTCAATGAGTTTAGCTTCGCATAAAGGCGTTTGTTCGGGTTTAGCGTGTAACATCCGTGATGTCGCCTTTTAATTATTATTATTGAGTTAGTGTATTGATAAGTTAGACGTAATAACAGTTCGAAAAGGTTTAAAGGGAATGAAAAAATAATTGAATAAAAAGGGGCTTGTACGAGGCTTTATTGGACGGTGCCCTTAACTAATGAAGTTAGCCAAATTACAGACACAAAAAAGCCGTGCTAATAGCACGGCTTTTGTCGCTTAATTAAAAATTAAGCTTCAGCGATTACGATTACTTTAATAGTAGCCGTTACGTCTGAGTGAACTGAAATTGATACGTCAAATTCACCTGTCTCACGGATAGTACCTAGAGGCAAACGAACTTCTGACTTAGCAACTTCAACACCAACAGCTGAGATAGCGTCAGCGATGTCACGAGTACCGATTGAACCGAATAACTTACCTTCGTCACCAGCTTTAGATACTAATGTAACTTCTGCTAATGCTTCTAGTTTTTCAGCGCGTGCTTGTGCAGCAACTAACTGTTCAGCGATTTTCGCTTCAAGTTCTGCACGACGAGCGTCAAACGTTTCAATGTTAGCTTTAGTCGCAGGAACTGCCTTACCTTGAGGGAAAAGGAAGTTACGTGCGAAACCAGATTTAACTACAACCTGTTCACCTAGGCTACCTAGGTTAGCGATCTTATCTAGTAGAATAACTTGCATGTTTCTACACCTTTTAAAAACTGTTAATCCGCTGCTTACTTATGTAAGTCAGTGTATGGAAGAAGGGCTAAGTAGCGAGCACGCTTAATAGCAGTTGCTAGCTGGCGCTGAAATTTAGCGCTAGTACCTGTGATACGGCTAGGTACGATTTTGCCACTTTCTGTAACATAGTTTCTAAGAGTAGCTAGATCTTTGTAATCGATTTGTTTTACGCCTTCCGCTTTAAAGCGGCAGAACTTACGACGTCTGAAATAACGTGCCATGAGATTAATTCCTCAAATAATTCTTTCTATATGCTGAGCATGCAAAACCAATTGGCTAAGGCCGTTACGACCTTCGTGGCGATTTAAAAAACCACTCACTTGCAATGCCTGCCCAACGTGCAAATGTTGAGTCTGTTGTTGCATTTGCTTTCCACTGGCAACTACCTGAAGCCTCACGTAACTATTACGGTTAAGGTCTGCTTCGGTTTGCATCGATTTATGTTCTACAACAAAAATGCAATGCGGGATGCCAGCAGGGCTTTGGCTAAACTTGGGAGTTTTACAAACTACCCCAGATATAACCAGCTGATTCATATATGGGCTAACCATTATAGTAACTGCTGATTACATGCCATGCTAGGACTCAAAACAATTAAGCAGCTGGTGCTTCTTTCTTCTCTTCTCTTGCAAGAGGAGACGCTTCAGTTTCAGCAGTTTTAGTGCGGATAACTAAGTTACGAAGCACTGCATCGTTGTAGCGGAAAGTAGTTTCTAGCTCGCTGATTACTTCAGTTGGTGCTTCAACGTTCATAAGAACATAGTGAGCTTTATGAAGCTTGTTAATTGGGTAAGCCAATTGACGACGGCCCCAATCTTCAAGACGGTGGATAACACCACCAGCTTCAGTGATAGAACCAGTATAACGTTCGATCATACCAGCAACTTGCTCACTCTGATCTGGGTGAACCATGAATACGATTTCGTAATGACGCATGGATATTCCTTACGGTTAATAGAGCCTTCTACCGTTTCGGCCGGTCGGTTTAAGGCAAGGAATTAATAGTTTAAAAGCCGAAATGAGCGCGCATTTTACGCTTAGACGGATAATTAAGCAAGCAGGTTTTTTAAGCTTTTATAGATAAGAGTTAAAAGGTAATTATTACGAGCTTCGCTCATCGCGTCAGCAAGCTGCTCGCCTACCGAAAAAGTTAAGCGCAGAGTGCAATGTCTCTTGTAGAAGCCGAGCTTACTCGCGTGAAAAGCGATAGCTTTTAATTGCTTAAGCTTTATGTTTACCCCGAAAATATAAACATTTACTCAAGCTTAAAGCCGTGCAATTATTAAGCAATACATTATTAAATAAGGATATTTATGAAGCTCTTACTATCGCTTGTATTAATACTTACTTTTAGTACACCATTTTTAAGCCACGCAAAAACCAATACAACTGACATAACCGTTGGTAAAAAAGTCATTCTGCAGTCAAAAATACTTAACGAAGACAGGCCCATTAAAATTTTCATACCTGACACTGTAAAAGACGATCAGCCGCTTTATGTTATTTATTTACTTGATGGTGTTGAGCACTTTCATACGGTGTCTGGTGTTATTAAATCCCTTGTTGATTACGAGCAGATACCTAACGCAATGCTCGTTGGTATTGATACAACTAACCGTGTTCGCGATTATTTACCAAAAGTAGAAGGCGAGCCTAAAACAGAGTTTCAAACTTTTGTTAAAAACAAATGGCCTGAAGCTGGACAAACCGACAAGTTTTTAAACTTTGTGTCTGATGAACTCATGCCTTATATAAACAGTAATTACTCAACTAACGGCTACAACACCTTAATTGGCCACTCTAATGCAGGTACTTTGGCGCTTTATACTTTAGTTAATCAGCCTGAGTTATTTAATAACTATATAGCTATAAGCCCAAACAGTTGGTGGAGTGATGAGGAATTAAAAAATAATATTATAAAATACACTAAAAACCCTAAAGGTGATCAGTCGTTATTTATTAGTGTAGCAAGCGAAGGAGCACGCTTTTATACAGGCGTATTAAATACTTTGGTAAATTTAGAACAACAAACGCCCTCGCAGCTTAAATGGGAATATAAACATTACCCCGCTTTTACTCATATGGGCACTATACTACCAGCGCTTAGCGATAGCCTAATTCACTTATTTAGCGACCTAATATTTAAGGTTACTGACGAGCACGGAAAGTTTGCTGATGTATCGCTCATTACAGGTTATTACCAAGCACTTAGTGATAAGTACGGGTTTGAGCTTAAAATTCCACAAGATGTATACGTAGAGTTTGCTCATAGCCAGCAAAAGTTTGGTAATACAGCTAAAGCTATTACCACGCTTAAACACTTTACTACCCATTACCCAAATGCAACTTATTCTCACATGCGTTTATCGCAAGGGTACACTGCAGACAAACAGTTTAAAGAAGCCGTTACCAGCATGAAACACGCACTCGAGCTTGCAAAAGAAAACAAAAAAGACCCGCTGTTAATTGATGCGCTCAAAGATATGGTGAATGAAGCACAAAAGAATTTGTAACTGATTTAACGCAAAGCGCTTTTTAACTAACGATAGTAATTACGAGCTACGCTCGTCGCGTCAGCAAGCTAAACGCCTACAGGTAAAATTAAGCTCAGTGTTAAACTTTGCATGTAGGCGCCGAACTTGCTCGCGTGAAAAGCGCGGCTTTAAATATGTTCAAAACTATTTTAAAACAAAAAACCGATGTTTAAACTAAACATCGGTTTTTTATAATAACTAGTAAATTTAAAATAGGTTTCGAGTTAAAAAACGCTCACTCATTTATTTACAAGTGTTTTTTAAGAAACTCAGTAACCTCTTTGTATTGTACTTTTAAGCTTTCTGGGTCATCAAAAAAGTGTGTTCCGTCATCAATTTCAATATACTTTATATTTAAATTTCGCTTTGCTTTATCATAAAAATATTTTGATTGTCGATAGTCAACTCTCGTATCTTTTGTCCCATGGATAAGCAAAAGTGGGGCTTTAATTCGGTTAATCATATTGATTGCCGAAACCTCTGATAATGCATCAACGGCTTTACTATCAGTCATATCAACAATATTACCTAGGTAGGCATCTTGTCGCTCTTCATCTTCAACTAACCCTTTTAGATCCGATATTCCAGAAATACTAATAATACATTTAAAGCGATCGGGCTCTTGCCATGCAGCTGTTAATGCAACATAACCACCATAACTTGCGCCATAAATACATGCATTATTTTTTGATGTTAATCCGGTTCTAGTAGCCCAATCCATTGCATCATATACATCTTGTTGCATACGTTTACCCCACTGATAATAACCATCAGTTTCAAAAGCACTACCAAAACCTTCTGAGCCCCTGAAGTTCACTTGCAATACCGCATAACCTAAACTAACTAAATATTGAAGCTCTCGATTAAAGTATTTGTAGTCTCGACTATGAGGTCCTCCGTGAGGCATTACAATTAGCGGCGGAGTTTTAATCCCTTCTGGTTTTGTAAAATAGCCTGAGATTTCAGCTCCATCGCTCGCTTTAAAGCTATAGTTTTGCACTGGTACAAATTTATTACGTGCTAAATAAGGAAATTTAGATAACCAAGCGCCGCCCTTCTTTGTGTTTAAATCAAAATAATAATAAGTAGGGCTGACTGAATCACTTATTACATTTACAAGAATTCGTGTTCTATCTTTACTGCGGCTAACAATACTAGCTTGCTTATCACCAAATAAATTAGTAACCATAAGCTCTTGCTTACCGTCTACCTCTGAAAAATAATGGCTCTTGTAGAAATCATCATAGTAGCCAACCCCTATAAAATCGCCCTCACTATTAACGATTGCATTATTTATATCGTATTTATCATTGCTATAAACAAGCTCTTCAAACTCCCCTGACTCGATATCATATGACCATAAAGCTTGTCTGTGTAATACACGATCAGAAAGGACGTAAGCTTTTGTACCATCTTCATTAAGGCCTTGGATGGAGAAAGTACTATCTTCACCCAAAATATGGGTATGAATCATTTTTAATGCTTCATCTTTCTTTGCTCGATACCATATTGAAGCAATAAACTTATCATCTTTTTTATCAATTGCGATCCCCAGGCGTAAAACTCCCTTAGGGTCTGCATACCAACTTCCAATATTTTCTTTATTCCTCTGAATTTTATCAAAACTAGAATCACCTAATTCAACTTTAAAAACAGAATAAGCTTTATCTTTTTCATCAAACGTTGACACTAGCGCGAAATCTGGCTCATTTTTAAGTGAGGAAACGAGTCTGAAACTCTGATATCTATACCACCTATATTCAGAAAAACGTCGCGTAGTTAGCATTTTACTTTCATTGGTTTCAACATTGATCGAATATAACCTTGAAACTCTCATGTATTGACCATTGACATATTCAGGGTAACTAGCAGAAACAATGATATATTTATTACCTGACCAACGAATAAAGTCGACTCTGTCTTTATCTTTTTTGAGACTTGCTAATATATTGAATTCGATACTAGGAAATTTAGCTAAACTGATAGTAGGACCTTCAGCAGTATTATAAAGTGTTGCTATCATTTCTCCATTTGGCGATATTTGTGGTTGCTCTACCATTGGAAGTTTAGCGTAAGACTCCCACGGTTTATCTTTTGCATGAACTACAGACGCAGTTAATAAAAAAAATAAGAGTGTTATTTTTAACATTTATTTCTTCCTTAAAATTTAGTAAAAACTTTTTATCATATTTAATGTAAAAATAACAAAATTTACCGAAAAAACATACAAAGTAAGTACTTAATTTATTTTAATAAAAAACCGATGCTTAAATTAAACATCGGTTTTTTATTAAAAGCGAATAACTAACCGCTTTTCTCGTTGGGTTTTGTTTCACTCAACCTACATCACTTTCCTATCGCTTCTTTGGCGAACAGGTGCTTGATTGGCCCAAGATTATCAACTAATGATAGCCCTACTCCACGAATAAGTTTTTTAACTGGGTTTGCACCTTCAAATAACTCTTTTAACCCTTGCATCATAGCGATGTGCTTTTGTGCATCGAGCTTACGAGTGCGCTCGTAATCGCGCAGTGTGCGAGTGCTTGCAAACTCCTTGCTATCGCTTGTTAAAAGCTCAATTAAATAAGCCGCATCTTTTAGGCCTAGGTTCATACCAAGCCCTGCAAGTGGATGGATTGTATGTGCAGCATCGCCAATGAGTACCACTTTGCCTGAAACCCATTGCTGGGCGTAGCGCATTTTAAGTGGGAAAGCAGTGCGCTTACTTTGCACTTCACACAGGCCACATTGACCATCTATTGCAGCCATTACGGCTTTATTAAAGGCGGTATCGTCCATTGCTAATAATTCATCACAATGATTGGGACTGGTAGACCACACAATTGAATGAGTATGCTCATCGCTCAATGGTAAAAACGCGAGTGGCCCTGTTGGTAAAAAGACTTGGCGTGCGGTGTTTGCATGTTGCTCTTTAGTTTTAACTGTCGCGACTAGCGCATGGTGATCGTAATCTTTAAAGCTAAGCGCCATATTAAATTGTTTACGTATAGCTGAATTTGCACCATCAGCCGCCACCAGCAGTTTTGCAATAATTGGCTCGCCGCTTTTAAGTGTTATAAATACATCAGATTCGCTTTGATGTATTTGCTGATACTGCGTATCAAACATTAGCGTGGCACTGCTTTGTTGCTCTAGCTCTTTTATAAGGGCGTAGCGGATAATGTCGTTTTCAACAATATGGCCTAAATGTTCAAGCTCAAGTTGCTCGTTATTAAACGCTATTTTGCCAAAGCTGTCGGCATCACGTACGTCCATATGTGTATAAGCGCACGCTCGCTGTGCGATAATTTCGGGCCATACGTTTAATTGTTCAAGCAAGGTTTGACTTGCAATGCTTAACGCACTTACACGCAAACCATATTCGTCAGTTGGTAATGCTTGTGTTGGTGCGTCGTCGAGTACAACGACGCTTATATCGGCTTTTGCCAATCCAAGTGCTAGTGTTAGCCCTACACAGCCGCCACCTACAATACAAACCTGTGCTTGCTTCATAAACGCCTACCTTGTTTAACTTGCCCCATTAACTGTTTAGCTAATGGGGCTTTTAATGCGGGAAATAAATCCATCGAAAACAACCCAATACTGCGCCCCAATGCGAGCACTCGCGATGAGTTTGAAAAAAGTCTAACAAGTGCGTCGGTTAAACTCATTACGGTTTTTATATCATCACTGCGCTTTTTTGAATATTCACGTGTAAACGCATAGCTGCCTAAATCGTGTTGGCTATTTGCTATTAAATTACTAAGTACTTGTACGTCGCGAAGGCCTAAATTAAAACCTTGCCCTGCAATAGGATGAATAGCATGTGCGGCATTACCAATAACCACTGTACGGTGCGCAGTCAAAGACTCGACTTGCCCGTAAACGAGCGGGTAACTCGTGCGCATGCCCACTTTAGTAAATTGCCCACCGCGATAACCAAACGCGCTTTGTAGGGCACTTAAAAAACCTTGTTCATTAAGTGCCATGTGCTGTTCAACCTGATCTTGGTTCATACACCACACTAACGAATAACGGTTATTGCTCATGGGTAATAATGCCATAGGCCCATTTTGTGTAAAGCGCTCAAAGGCATGATTATTATGCCCACCAACCACTTCTACATTAGCAATAATTGCGCCTTGTTCATAAGGCTGGGTATTAAAACCAAGCCCAAGTAAACTACGTGTTGGTGATTGTGCGCCATCAGCAATAACCAATAGCTTGGCGTTTAATTGCTCGCCGCTTTGTAAGGTGAGTGTATTGCTATGCAAAGTTTGCTCAATGGCAATTACGCTATCGGGGCACAAAAGCGTAATATTTGACTGCGTTAAACGCAGGTGAAGCGCTCGGCCAAATGGATTTACTTCTACTACGTAACCAAGTGAGGGCTTAGCAAATTCGTCGCAATTAATGTGCGCTTTGCCAAAGTGGCCTCTATCAGACACGCTCACTTTTTTGATTGCTGCGGTGTAAGGGGCATTTTGCTCAAATAAATTGAGGCTTTGTAAATACTCTACCGATTGCTGAGCAAGTGCAATGCTTCTGTCGTCAAAGCTTGGGTGGTAGTCGCCGGTTACTTGATTCGCTTCTACAACGGCAATATTTAACGCGGGATTAGTTTTAGCCACACTTAATGCGCAGCTTGCTCCCGCTAAACCACCGCCAATAATAACTACATCAAACTGCTTAGCCACTATACTCTCCGAGCTTTATACGTTTTTAGCACTTTGCATAAGTGCTTCTATATCGCTAATTTTTTTAGGTACGCTTAGGGTCAAGTTTTCATGGCCGGTTTCGGTAACTAGCAAGTTATCTTCGATACGAATGCCAATGCCTTTGTATTTTTGCGGTGCGCTTGAGTCTTCGCTTATATAAAGCCCTGGCTCTATAGTGAGTACCATACCCGGCTCAAATGCCCGCTCAGCGTTATTTACTTTGTAATCGCCAACATCATGTACATCTAAACCAAGCCAATGCCCAAGCCCGTGCATGTAATATTCTTTACACGCACCTTTTGCCATTAGCTCGTCAAAGTCGCCGGTTAAAATACCTAAATCAAGTAAACCTTGGGTCATTACTTCCATTGCTAGTTTATTAGCATGCGACATATAACCACCGGGTTTTACCTCATCAAAAGCAACTTCTTGCGCTTTAAGTACAATATTATAAAGCGCGGCTTGCTCTTCGCTAAATTGACCATTTACCGGAAATGTACGAGTAATATCGGCGGCGTAACCTTGCAACTCGCACCCAGAGTCTATAAGTACCAGATCACCATTTTTTAATACGTCGCTATTTTGCGTGTAATGTAAAATATTGGCGTTGTCGCCACTACCAACAATTGTGCCGTACGCAGGATGAGGCGCACCGTTCATTGCATAATGATGATGTAGCTCTGCCTCTAGCTGAAATTCAGTAGCTCCCGCATGCGAATAACGCATAGCGCGCATGTGCCCTCGCGCACTAATTTCACAGCCTTCTCGCATAACATCTATCTCGCTTGGCGATTTAAACAAACGCATTTCGTGAATAAGGCCGCGTATTTCTTTTAAATTACTCGGTGCTTTGAGGCCTTTTCGAGAGCCACTTCGAAGCGTACCTAGTAACGAAAACACTTTGGTATCAAATGAGGGGTAAGCACCTTGTGCAAAATAGAGCGCATTTTTTGCATTTAGCATATCGAGTGTTTTATCGTTTAATTCACTTAGCGGGTAAGCTTCATCAAACAGGTAGTCACTTTTAGCTTTATCAAAGCCAACTCTGCGGCCATGCCAAATTTCTGCAAGCTTGTCTTTATCTAGGCAAAATAAAGTACTGGGTGCATCGCTGTTATTACAGAGTACAAGTACGGCGTCGGGTTCGTTAAAGCCAGTTAAGTAAAAAAAGTCGCTATCTTGTCTAAATGCATATTCGGTATCGCGGCTGCGCGTCACTTCGCTCGCAGCGGGAATAATAGCAACGCTATTTTCATCCATTTGAGCAAGTAAGCGCTCGCGACGTGCTTTAAATTCTGACTTTTGTACTTCAACCATTATTAACCAACCCGTTTTACTTTTTAAAAGTTAATGAAGTGTTTTTTTAGTACTTTGCGTACTTTGCTCTTTACCAAGCTCTGCAAAACAAAGTAGTGCTGATACACGCACATATTCAATCACTTCGTGCAGCGCTTGGCTGTCTTCTTCGGTTTCTTCAAAAGTAGTATCTAGGCGAGTGATTTCGCTAAAGTCAGTAATAACCTCTTTAACATCACTCGATAGTTTACCGTAGTCTTTTTGCTTTAAACCAAAACCAAGCATAAAACCCGCTACCCATGATACGAGGCCATTAGCCTGATCGATGAGTGTTTCGTCGTCGCTTGGTAAAAATAAATCAAACTGAAATTCATCATCATTAAAGCTCGCGACTACTTGCTTATAAATAGTGCCAAAAAACTGCTTTAAATCGTTACTAAACGATTCACCATCGTTAAACACATCACTCAAAAGGCCTAAGTATTCTTTGTCGTCAATGGTTAAACCACACGCAAGTAAACCACTAATCACACCATGCGCTTCAGCAGGTGATACAAATATTTCGTTTTTTTCTAAAAGCAGTTGAGCTTTTTCGTAATCGGGTAAATCGTTCATAATCGAATCTTCGCTTTGCAAGTTAAGGCAATGCTACCACTCGATAAAAAGCAACTCCAATTAATTGTATGATCAAGCTCAAAAACCATGCGATAAAGTAAATGATGAGTTAAAGGTGCGGGAAAACTAAGCGAACGGTTTAATTTTTTACGTTTGGGGTTTAAGGATTGGATTATGTCTTATATACTTAAATTGTTCCCTGGGGTACCGGAGCTTAGTTAAGTCCCTGAGCCGATAAATTTTATACCAGGGTTTCTGTTCGTCTACTATTGTGCAGGCTCGGCATGTACCGAGAAGCCTACGGTAAACCGCAGATTCCCGCCCTGAAACCTTCTGGTTTCAGGACTGAAACCGAGTACCGTATCTTGGGGAACACCTTTTTAGCAAACCCTCGCCTTTAAAAGGCTTTATCAAAAAAAATTAACCTTCCTGTTTATTCTTATATTTATCTAAATTTTTTATTCACTTATCTTCTATTGTCTAATATTACTTTTTAGCTTATAAAAAAGCCGCAGGTAATTGCTTACCTACAGCTTTAATAATCACGTATTTAAGAGTGAAGTTATTTAAACCAACCTTGAAAACGCTCCATTAGCATGTAGTTTATTGGTACTAACAATAAAGTAATAAAGGTAGCAAAAATAATCCCAAACCCTAAGCTCACCGCCATTGGTATTAAAAACTGTGCCTGAGTCGCTTTTTCAAACAGTAATGGCATTAAGCCAATAAAGGTCGTTAAACTAGTTAGCATTACAGGGCGAAAACGTGATGCACCTGCAATTTTTATAGCATCGAGAACTTTACCACCTTCACTGCGCTTTTTATTAATAAAATCAACGAGTACAAGCGAATCATTTACCACCACCCCGGTTAGCGCAAGCATACCGAGTAAACTCATAATAGTTAAGTCCATTCCCATGATCCAATGCCCTACTACAGCACCTATCATGCCAAATGGAATAACACTCATTACTATGATTGGTTGTAAGTAAGATTTAAGCGGTATTGCTAATAGCGCATAAATAATAAAAAATACAAACACAAGTGCCCAAGCCAACGACCCAAACGACTCTCTTTGCTCTTTAGCCTCACCTTCTAGTTTGTAATCTACTCCAGGATATTGCTGCATTAACCCATCTAAATACTCCGTTAGGTCAGCCTGCAGTATGGTCATGTTGGTATTATTTTTTTCGATATCGGCTGTTACGTTTAATGTGCGGTAACGGTCTATTCGATTAATAGTTGATGGACTTTGCCCAGCAGTAAGTGTTGCCACATGCGACAATGGCACTGAGCCTCCATCAGGCGTATTTATAAGTATGTTTTGTAGGTCAGCTACAGAGCGGCGCTCATCTATAGGTAAGCGTACCATTACACGTACATCGTCTCTGCCTCGCTGAATACGTTGTGCTTGCGAGCCAAAAAACGAGTTACGTACTTGCCCAGCTACATTGACTCTATTTAAGCCCAGCGCTAAACCTTGTTGCGTAAGCTCTATTTGTAACTCTTCTTTACCGTCGGACATACTATCGGCAATATCAAATACCGTTGGATAGGTCGATAAACGGGTTTTAATGTGATCAGCCACGTCTTGTAAAATAGTCAACGAAGTGCCGCTAAGCTGAACATCAATTGGGTCTGAACTTCGGCCAATTTCGGCTCTAAACGTTAAACTTTCGGCACCTGGAATGACTCCAATTAAATCGCGCCATTCGCTGGCAAGTTCTCGTGATCCTATGTCTGATTCACGCTTTTCAGCCGGTGTTATTTCAAAGCGTACAGAGCCTGAATTAGATACACCACCACGCCCGCCTGTTGTGGCTAATATATTTAAAATAACGCTTTCGCCAGTATCTGGATCGCGGTACTTTTCTTGTAATTGCTGCGCCTTTTGCGACATGTCAATTACGTATTTATTCGTTACTTCAAACGGTGTACCTGTTGGTAGTGTTAAGTTAACGCGGACTGTTTCGCTTGGTATGCGCGGGAAAAATACAAACTTAGTCCAACCGCTGGTGATCATGGTTAAAATTATAACAAATACACCAATAAACAAGCTTACCGAAGCCAATTTATGGCGCAGTGCTAAATTTAAAGTGGGTTGATAGTATTTTAAAATCGCGTTTTCAAATCCATCTGCAAAACGCTGTTGAATAACATCAAACTTTGAAGGTTCGCCTTTTTCGTGGCGTAGTTTTATATATTTTAAATGTGCTGGTAGTACAAATTTAGATTCAATCAATGAAAACAATAATACCGGAATAACCACTACCGGTATTTGTGCAAACAAGGCACCACGCGCCCCTTCAATAAAGGCCAAAGGTAAAAAGGCAGCAACGGTAGTTAACACACCAAATGTTACTGGTGTTGCTACTTCCTGAGTACCTAAAATTGCGGCTTGCTCGCCCGACTTAGCCGTTTTTAGGTGGGTGTAAACGTTTTCGCCGGTAACTATGGCGTCATCAACAACAATCCCCAGTACCAATATAAAGCCAAATAAGCTCATAATATTAAGGGTTACGCCAAAAATAGGCATCGCTATAAACGCGCCCATAAACGAAACCGGAATACCAATAAATACCCAAAATGCAATTGCAGGGCGTAAAAACAAAGTAAGTAAAGCGAGTACTAAAATACCGCCTTGTAAAGCATTGGTAGTAAGGGTCGAAATACGACTTTTAACCAGCTCCGAATCATCATCCCAGTAACTTAATTCAAACCCTTGTGGGAGAGAACTTTGTTGCTCTTTTATGTAGTTTTTAACATCGTCAGCAACTGTAATCGCACTTTGTGGACCAATTCGATATACGTCGATAAATGCAGCTTGCTTACCATTAAAGCGAGTACGTACTGGTGTTTCTTCAAAATCGTCTTTTATAGTCGCTATATCACCTAAGCGAATAATAGTGCCATCGGCTTGGTTTTTAACAACAATGCTGGCAAATTCATCTTTACGATATGCTTGCCCTTTAGAGCTTATAAGTACGTCCCCGCCTTCTGTTTTTAAGTTACCAGCAGAAATATCTGAGCTTGAGTTAGAAATAGCACTCGATATTTGTGCCAAGCTTAAATCGTACTGACGAAGAATATCTTGGCTTACTTCAATGGCTATTTCGTAATCACGAACGCCACTTAGCTCTACCTGCGTTACATTAGGTAAACGTAGGATTTGATCGCGTACTGTTTCTGCGTATTCGCGGGTTTCTTTTTCGCCATAGTCACTCGATACGGTAACCGCGATAACTTCACGAATTCGCTCAGCAAGCGCTACTATCGGCTTTTCAGCATCGGCTGGAAAAGTGTTAATTGCGTCTACACGACTTTTTATATCAGCTAAAAGCTCACGAGGGTCGTAACCGCTTTCCACTTCTATTGTCACAGAGCCTGAACCTTCAGAAGAGCGACTAAATATTTGCTTTATGCCCTCTAAATCTTGTACGGCTTCTTCTATTCGTATAGTTACACCTTGCTCTACATCCTCTGGTGTTGAACCACGCAAACTTACATTTACGCTTATCATGTCAGTTTCGAATGAAGGAAATACCTCAAGCGGTATTTTGCTTGATAAGCTAAAAAGTCCCGACAGTAACAGCGTTACTAGCAATAAGTTAGCAGCAACATGGTTTTTGGCAAACCAAGCGATCATGGCTTATCTCCTTGCTTTGCTGCGCGGCGTTTTTTTAGCTCTTCAACACTAATACCCTGCTCTTTTGCTTTTTGCTCAAGCTGCTCTGGCGTCGGGCGCTTTCCTTTACCTTGCCCATTAGATCCTCGGCTTTTAGGTTGCTCTGTGCTTTGTTCGCCTAAAATACTTACCTGAGTACCAGAACTCACTTGCCCTAGTGGAGTAATAACCAGTTTATCATTTGGATTTAATCCCGTTTTTATCATCGCTTGTGTCGCATTTTGCCAAGCAAGTGTAATGTCTTTACGCTTAAGTACCCCCTCTTCAACAACATAAACATACGTCCCTTGATAAATAGTACTGTTAGGGATTATAAGTGCGTTAGGAACTGTTTTACCGGTAATTTGCGCCTTTATGTATTGCCCTATTTTTATCGGGTACTGGTTATTAGCCGTTGCTTTATATGGGTCGTTAATTTTAGCAACTACGTAAAGCTGTTGTGCACCTTCATCTATAGCACCTTCGGTACGCGCTAGCTGCCCTTGCCACGTTTGCTCACCCACTAAGTCAGAGGTAAATTTAACAATTGAACCTGCTTGATTTTTGGCGCCATCACGATATTGCTCTGGTAAATTTACGAACGGAAGATCTTTATTTTTAATCGGTAAACGAATCTCTACGCTATCGATTGCGTAAATAGTGGCAAGCTGGGTATTGTTAGTAACAACTTGCCCCAAATCAACACTACGGCTAAGTATACGACCCGCATATGGCGCGGTTACTTTAGTGCGCTCTAAATCAAGCATGGCTTTTTCAAGTACTGCTTGCGCCGATAAAACTTCTGCTTCGGCTGCTGCAAGTTGTGGTTCACGCAGTACTAAGCTGCTTGCCTGATTTGAGCCGCCAAGGCGTTTCCAATCAGTAATAGCTTGTTGTCCACGCGCTTTTTCTTCTAATAAGCCTTGCTCTGCGGTTAATAAATTGGCTTGAGCAGATTTAACTTCAGCTTGATGATCTCTATCGTCTAGCTTTAAAAGTACGTCGCCCTTTTCAAAAAAGCCGCCTTCTCTAAAGTCATCACTTACTTCAATTATTTGCCCAGATGCCTGAGCAACTAATAAACTTTGTGTACGTGGTTTTACCGTACCGTAGCTATCAATCATCACTTGGTAATTTTGTGGTTTAAGCTCAAGCGCAGCCACACTTATTGATGCTTTAGGAGGTGAGCCAAAGCGTTTAGCCTCTGGCGGATTACCTTTAATAAACATAACAATTAAAATAGTGGCAATAATAACCACCGCTGGAATAATAATTTTTGCTGTTTTAGTTTTCATCATTATTGCTCTTTAGTTCACTTGAGGGCTTTGCAAAATCACCACCAAGGGCAACGTGTAAGTTAATTCTGTTAGCTATTAATTGGTTTTTAATGTCGATTAAGGAGCTTTGTGCATCGAAAGACCTATCTTGTGCGTCAAGCACCGTAGTGTAAGTTACCAAGCCACTTTGATATTGCTCAAACGACAACTGCTCTGCTGCAAGTGCGTTTTCTTGCGCCTCAAGGGTGCTGCTATATTGTGATTTAAGAGACTGCTGCTGTGAAATCGCATTCTCTACATCACCAAATGCATCGTAAAGCGTTTGCAAATAAAGTTGCTCTTGCTTTTGAGTATTAAGGCGCGCTATTTCTTCGTTCGCTTTTAAGCGTCCGCCTTCAAAAAGTGGTGCCGAAATACTACCTAATAACGACCATGCAAGACTTGATGGAGAAAACAAGTCGCTTACTCTGTCGGTGCTATCACTTAAAGAAGCTGTTAAATCTAAACTTGGAAAGCGTTGCTTGTGCGCATACGCAAGTGAAGCGTCGGTGGCTAAAAGTTCATACCAACTTGCTCGCAGCGTAGGTTTACGTGTTATAAGTTCAGAAGGTAAGCCTAGTGGAATATCGGTATTAATAACTGGTAAGTCGCTACTAGCAGTAATGGCACCTTTTGGGTATTCACCCAGTAAACGCTCAAGTACACGTGCTGAAGCCGATAGGTTCGCCGTTTGAGTGGCAATGCGAGCGCGTTCAGTATTGAGCTCATTACGGGCTAAATATACATCGAGTGCTTCGTTTATACCTTGGCGGTAACCCGATTCTATAATATCAAGGCTTTGCTGGGCATTCGCTTCTCTGCGTTTAAATAAATCGAGTAGTTGTTGCGATGTTACAACATCAAACCAACCTGTTGCCACATCAGCCACAAGCTGTTGTTTAGCTTGCTCAAACCTTGCCTGCTGCGCTAAGTAGTTAAGATTAGCTTCGCGTTTTGAATCAGATAGCTTACCCCATAAATCAACTTCGTATGTTAAATCTAAACTTACGGAGCTTGCGTTATCGTAGCTCACTGGGCGGTTGTCTTTACTGCGACTTGTACGTGTTGATAAATCTAGGCTAGGCCAAAGTGCCGCGCTCGATACAATAAGTTGCTGCTTTTGAATTTCTACATCGTAGCTAGTTTGCAAAAGCTGTTGATTGTTTTTAAGTGCTTGCTGCACAAATTTGTTAAGCGTAGGGTTTTGTAATTGTGTAAGCCATTGCTCTTGTACTTTTAATACCGAGCTTGATGCTTCTTGCTGCCATTGCTGTGGCATATTATTAGGCGCTTGCATGCGCTGCGACGAGTTAAAATCACTCGCACAGCCGCTAAGCAGCATCACACTAATTGCCAATAGGGTTGGCTTGCATTGCCAAATCATAATTAAACCTAAATTACTGCTATTTATGAACGTAATTCAAGCACTTTGGCAACTTTTGCTCAACCTACTTTACATAACATTACATAGCTAGCGATGAACTAACATAATAGCCAGTTATACGGTAAAAATGAGCAAATGATCAGCAATTTTTAATAATAAAAAATTAACTTTTTGTAGTGTGTCTAAGAGATTATACCAATTCGCTTAATTAAGTGATCTATTTTGAGGTAAGAAAATCGTGTCGATAACAAGGCAAAAATTTCGTTATTTTTGTCTTATATCAGAAATTTTTAACGCAGTTAACGGCAGATTTAATTACTCAAATTAATTAAGTATTATTGCGGATTGGTATTAGACATATAGAAACAGAAAAGCCCCGCTATAAGCGAGGCTTTTAAATAAATGGTGCCGACTAACCGAGTCGAACGGATAACTTATACAGACTACTGATTACAAGTCAGTTGCTTTAAGTTACTGGAATAAATGGTGCCGACTAACCGACTCGAGCGGGTAATTTATAAAGACTACTGATTACAAGTCAGTTGCTTTGCTCTTAACTATGGGTATTTTTAATTCTCAAGTTGAAAACAAAAAAGCCTCGCTATAAGCGAGGCTTTTAAATAAATGGTGCCGACTAACTAAGTCGAACGGATAACTTATACAGACTACTGATTACAAGTCATACCAATCTGCCAAATTATGTGATCTAATTAGCATACTGATACTTATCTACTTTTACTAAATTGAACTTAGAAAAATCCAAGCAACTTTTAGCTATATCACGTAAAGAGCCTAATGCAAGAAAACGCATACGCCTGCTTGCTGTTTCATTATTCTTTGAGGGTGAAAACAGAACGAATATTGCTAAGCGCCTAAATACAGCGCGCGCCAGTGTCAATAAATGGGTTTCAAGCTACCTTAACAATGGCATTGCTGGCTTGAACAACAAACCGATTAAAGGTCGTCCAGCTAAATTAACCTCACAACAACTAAATACACTGTCAGATTATGTAAAACAGTCAGCAAGTTCTTCAGAAGGAGGCAGACTAATGGGGAAAGATATTGCTCAGTATATTTATGACCAGTTCAACATTAGATATCACACCGATCATATTTACAAACTGCTCAAGAAGCGTGGGTTTAGTTGGGTCACAAGCCGTTCTAAGCACCCAAAGCAGTCAAAGCAGTCAAATGAAAGCCAAGAGGCTTTTAAAAAAGTTCCAAGTGGAAACGATCCTTCACACCCCAGGGCATCTCCCTTTAGATCGCATTGATGTTTGGTTTCAAGATGAAGCACGGTTTGGACAACAAAATCAAACAACACGCTTATGGGCTGAAACAGGCTCGAGGCCTCGTGCAACAAAACAACAGCAGTTTGAGTATGGATACTTATTTGGCGCAGTGTGCCCAAGTAATGGTAAAACAGAAGCGCTGATCAGCCCTATCGTCAATAAAGGCGTCATGACGCAACACATGGAATTAATATCAAAAGCCACGGAGGCAGGACGTCATGCGGTCGTGATCGTTGATGGCGCTGGTTGGCATACTATTGATACTGTACAACCATTCAATAATGTCACGCTAATAAAACTTCCGCCTTACTCCCCGGAGTTAAATCCAATAGAGCAAGTATGGAGTTGGATACGGCAACACTGTCTATCTAATCGTGTGTTTAGTTGCTATGAAGAAATAGTTGAACAGGTTTCGCAAGCGTGGAACAAATTCATTTCTGTTCCAGATACGGTTAAAAGCATATGCTCTAGAGACTGAATCAAATTGACTTAATCTTTATGCAGATTGGTATCAGTTGCTTTGCTCTTAACTATGGGTATTTTTAATTCTCAAGTTGAAAACAAAAAAGCCTCGCTATAAGCGAGGCTTTTGAATAAATGGTGCCGACTAACCGAGTCGAACGGTTGACCTACTGATTACAAGTCAGTTGCTCTACCAGCTGAGCTAAGTCGGCACACAAAACTGTGTGCTAAGGCACGTTCAATTTTAAAGATTGAGAACTT
>NZ_JADYXO010000012.1:0-139327 GCF_015864295.1 Pseudoalteromonas sp. NZS127_1
CATCCACTTCGAAGGTAGGTTAGATGGTGTGCTAGATATTTAGCAATTTAGGCTGACACAGAATTCTGAACGCCCTCCCTTTAACAAGTGGTACTCCGTTATTGCCTACCGGAATATAAACAGTTGTATGATTAGGTGACTCAGCCATTTTTATTTGTGCATTAATAGCTTCATGTTGAATGTAATTAGCTGTTAGTGTTGCGTTAATGATCTTCTGAGCTTGAGCAATCCCTTTGGCTTCTTCAACCCTAATTTCAGCGTCTTTTTTGGCAATCTCTTTTTGTGTTTCTTTTTCCGATAATAGCTGCTGAGCTGCCAATTTTTTCTCAACTGCATTAGCAACAATATCGGGGTAATTAATATTGCCTACTACAACGTTTGCAAGTTTAAACGGCGTTGTCGACAAATAACTTTGCAGGCGCAGAGTCACTTCCTTCGCAATTTTCTCACGATTTGTTTTAAGCTCGCCACTATCGTATTTTTGTACTGTATCGCGCACATACGTTCTAAAAGTTTCACGTACAAAGCGTTTATACCAATTTTCGGCGCCGTACTGCTCTACCACAGTTTTAACAGAGCCACTCTCAATAGCAATAACAGCATGAAAATCAAATTTAATATTTAAATCATCATTCGCTAAGATTCTAAATGTCTCGGTATATGTATTAGGTCGCATATCGATGTTTACCACTTCATTTCGCAGTAATGACATACCGTAATTAGATGGGCCCTTCATTGTTCCTTGATAACCACCTTCACCAAATACACGCGGCTTTTCGAATACGTAGCCTTCTTCACCTGCGGGTGTGCTTGGGTTAGTACATGCAGTTAATCCAAAACCAACGACTCCTACAACCAATGCACCTTTAAATAGGTTATTAAACAATGTTTGTGTCCCGGAGTTTCTTGCTCTCATTATTTATCCTTTAATTACTTTTTAATATTGTATAAACATCGCTTAACAGGCTCGAGGCACCAAACCTAAATGTATTTGCTTGCAGATAATCATCTCCCATTATCGCGCGTGCTAGCGCTAAATAATCACTGGCATCGGCAACAGTTTTAACACCACCGGCAGCTTTAAAGCCCACACGTTTATCTGAGTTTTTAATAGCTGTTAGCATAATTTTTGTTGATTCAAGTGTGGCATTTACAGCGACCTTACCTGTACTGGTTTTTACAAAATCAGCACCGCCTTTAATTGCAAGCTCCGTGGCCTGAGTTATGAGTGCTTCAGTTTTTAGCTCTCCACTTTCTATTATTACTTTTAATTGAGCGTGCGACCCACACGCTTTTTTACTTTCGCTTACATAGCTAAGTACTGTTTGAACATCGCCCGCTATGAGTTTTTTGTAAGGAATAACCAAATCAATTTCGTCAGCGCCGCGCTCTATTGCAATAAGTGTTTCGTTAATTACATCACTCAGTGGCGCATCACCTGTTGGAAAATTAGTGACCGTTGCAACTTTTACGTAGTTAAGCTCACGTGCTGCGAGTGCTATTTTTGCATCATCAACAAAGTCGCTATAAACACATACTGCAGCAGGTGTGCCCAGCGTCGGGTTTATACTATCAACAAGCGCTTGAATGTTTTTGGTTGTATCGCTGGTGTTTAAGCTTGTTAAATCCATCAGTGCGACTGCTAATGCGGCATCTTTTTGGTGTTGTGTCATTAGAGCTCCGTTGCTTATGTAATACCAATTTTATTAAAAACATAATCATTTTAGCGTATTAAATAACTCACTAACTACGTTAAAAATTATTTATATAGAACAACTATGTATCATAATTTTAGCCTTGTTATTGAGCTATTTTCTCGTCGCTATTATAGATCACTAATTTAATGCAATTGGTATAAGTACAAAATTTGATATGCCTCCATATTAACAAATTAAACCAAACTCGCTATAGCTCATAACCAAACACTATAAGCTGTTTATTTTACTTGTAACTCGGCGCAATCCCTTGTTAACTAACTCTTAGGCCTAAAAAGCCCACCTATTATAACTTTTGGTTATATCAACTTGGTTTTAATTATTTTTTACTTATTGATAGCCGCTATATTCTGCTTATCAGAATAAAGCGTTTTCTTATATTTGAATTTGTTTAGGGGTCTTATTAACGTGCAGTATTTACCTATCTTTACCAAACTCGACAACAAACCAGTATTGGTTGTTGGCGGTGGAGAGGTCGCATTACGCAAATGTCGCGCGTTTTTAAAAGCGAGAGCAAGCGTTACTTTAGTAGCGCCTTGGTTTTGCGACGAACTAAAAGAGCATGCGCATAATAATGAGGTAACGCTTATTGATGCTTATTTTGATGAGTCGCATCTCGATGGAAAAATGCTTGTTATTGCAGCAACCGACCGCGATGAAGTAAACAACAACGTATTTGAACTTGCCAATGCTCGTAATGTGTTTGTAAACGTAGTTGATGACCAACCTAAATGTACGTTTATATTTCCATCTATTGTTGATCGCGACCCAATTACTATTGCTATATCAAGCGCTGGTACAGCGCCAGTGCTTGCACGTCGCTTACGCGAAAAACTCGAAACCCTTATTCCGCATCACATAGGCCCACTTGCAACGCTTGTCGGTGGCTTTAGAGACAAAGTAAAAAAACGCTTTAAACATTTTTCAGACCGCCGCCAATTTTGGGAAGGTGTGTTCGACTCATCCGTCGTGAGTAAAGTGCAAACCGGTGACACTCAAGCCGCACAGCAGCAATTAGAGCAAATGCTAGATGCAAAAGCAGAACCTGAAGGCGAAGTATATGTAGTAGGTGCAGGCCCAGGCGATCCAGAGCTTTTAACACTTAAAGCACTGCAACTTATGCAACAAGCCGATGTGGTTGTATACGACTTTTTAGTGTCTGACGAAATTATGGAATTAGTGCGCCGCGATGCTGACCTTATTTGTGTAGGCAAACGTTTAGGCGATCATAGCGTTGTTCAAGACGACACCAATCAAATGCTGGTTGACCTTGCTAAACAAGGCAAAAAAGTATGTCGCATTAAAGGTGGTGACCCGTTTATTTATGGTCGTGGTGGCGAAGAAGTACAAGTACTGGCTGCTAACAACGTAAATTATCAAATTGTACCGGGTATTACAGCCGCTGCAGGTTGTAGCGCTTATGCGGGTATTCCGCTTACACATCGTGACCATGCACAAGCTATCCAGTTTGTAACTGGCCACTGTAAAAAAGACGGCCAAGAACTTGATTGGCAATCGCTGGCTAAACCAAATCAAACACTTGCTATTTACATGGGCGTAATTAAATCGCCGCACATACAAAGCGAGCTTTTAAAACATGGCCGCAAAGCCGGCACTCCAGTCGCTATTATCGAAAACGGTACACGTAAAAATCAGCGTGTAGTAACAGGCCAACTAGGCGAACTTGCCGACTTAATCCAGCGCAACAGCATTATATCGCCTGCGCTACTTATTATTGGTGAAGTAGCCGCCCTACACTCGCAATTAGCGTGGTTTGGGAAAAACGAACAAACAAGCAGCTTTGCACA
This sequence comes from Pseudoalteromonas sp. NZS127_1, assembly GCF_015864295.1. Classification (NCBI taxonomy): domain Bacteria; kingdom Pseudomonadati; phylum Pseudomonadota; class Gammaproteobacteria; order Alteromonadales; family Pseudoalteromonadaceae; genus Pseudoalteromonas; species Pseudoalteromonas sp. NZS127_1. Next base: position 3,524 of record NZ_JADYXO010000012.1, read on the forward strand.
GCCGCTAACAGATGTATCAAATACATAACCGAATTTTAAATTTGTAACTTTTAATCATTTTAGTAGGACGACTAACAATGGCTTTAACTAACCTTCAGCAACTTGAAGCTGAAAGTATCAAAATCATGCGCGAAGTCGCCGCTGAGTTTGAGAACCCAGTAATGCTTTACTCTATTGGTAAAGATTCGTCGGTACTTTTGCACTTAGCGCGTAAAGCATTTTACCCTGCAAAAATTCCGTTTCCGTTATTGCACGTAGACACCAATTGGAAGTTTCGTGAAATGATTGAGTTTCGCGACCGTATAGCTAAAGAATACGGTTTTGACCTACTGGTACATAAAAATCCAGAAGGCATTGAAATGGGTGTAGGCCCGTTTACGCATGGCTCGGGTAAACATACCGACATAATGAAAACCCAAGGCTTAAAGCAAGCACTTAACAAATATGGTTTTGATGCTGCATTTGGTGGCGCACGCCGCGACGAAGAAAAGTCACGCGCAAAAGAACGTGTTTACTCGTTCCGCGATAAACACCATCGTTGGGATCCTAAAAACCAGCGCCCTGAGCTTTGGAACACTTATAACAGCCAAGTTAATCCGGGCGAAAGCATTCGTGTTTTCCCGTTATCTAACTGGACTGAGCTTGATATTTGGCAATACATTTACCAAGAAAACATCGACATGGTGCCGCTTTACCTAGCAAAAGAGCGCCCTGTTGTTGACCGTGACGGCACCCTAATTATGGTTGACGATGAGCGTATGCCACTTAACGAAGGTGAAGTACCAATGATGAAGTCGGTACGTTTTCGTACATTAGGCTGCTACCCACTTACCGGTGCAGTTGAGTCAACAGCAAGTAACCTAACTGAAATTATTGAAGAAATGCTGCTATCTACGTCATCTGAACGTGAAGGTCGCGTTATTGACCATGATTCAGCCGGCTCAATGGAGAAGAAAAAACGTGAGGGGTATTTTTAATGTCTAGCCAAAATAACGATACATACAACGAAGTAAAAGAAATAGGCATAGACGCCTACCTTGCACGCCAACAAGACAAAAGCTTATTGCGTATGCTTACGTGTGGCAGCGTAGATGACGGTAAATCAACATTGATTGGCCGCCTACTGCACGACAGCCACCAAATTTATGAAGATCAGCTAGCAGCCCTTCATAAAGATAACGAAAAAGTAGGTAATGCAGGTGAAGATCTTGACCTTGCATTATTAGTTGATGGCCTACAAGCTGAGCGTGAGCAAGGTATTACCATTGACGTAGCGTACCGTTACTTTTCAACGGCTAAGCGTAAATTTATTATTGCCGACACGCCTGGGCACGAGCAATACACGCGCAACATGGTAACAGGTGCATCAACAAGTGATGTCGCCATTATTTTGGTTGATGCGCGTTACGGCGTGCAAGTACAAACCAAGCGCCACAGCTTTATTTGTGACTCGCTTGGCATTAAGCAGTTTGTTGTTGCCGTTAATAAAATGGATATCGTTGATTTTGACGAAACCGTGTATGAAAAAATTAAGGCCGATTACCTTAAATTTGCTGAGCAACTTAACGTATCAAACATTAAGTTTGTGCCTATGTCGGCGCTTAAAGGCGACAACGTAGTAACTCGCTCTGCTCATACACCGTATTACACCGACAAGCCGCTACTAGAATTACTAGAAGATTCGCCAGCAGCCGAAACAGATACAGGCTTTGAAGCGCGCCTACCAGTGCAATATGTAGTGCGTCCTAATTTAAACTTCCGTGGTTTTCAGGGCACACTTACGTCGGGCAAGATACACGTAGGCGATGCAATAAAAGTATTACCGTCGGGTAAAACATCAAGCATTAAAGAAATTGTTACCTTTGATGGCAATTTAGATAGTGCTGAAGCAGGCCAAGCAATTACCGTTACCCTAAATAACGAAATTGATATTAGCCGAGGCGACGTAATAGTCCCTGCAAATTCAACGGCCGTTGTTACTAACCAGCTGCAAGCTAAAATTGTATGGATGCACGAATCGCCATTAGTATTAGGTAAAAGCTATAACCTAAAACTAGGTAGCAAAAACACCTCTGCTATTGTTACAAAGATTGATCACACAATTGATGTAAACACGCTTGAGCACGGCACTAGCGACTCACTGCAGTTAAATGAAATTGCGATTGTAACGCTTGAACTAACCGAAACTATTTTGGCAGACGAGTATCACAGCAATCACGAAACAGGTTCGTTTATCCTAATCGATCGCTTATCAAACCTAACGGTTGCTGCAGGCATGATTGAACAAGTACTACAAAGCCAAGCGCAGCAAAGTAACTTTAGCGAATTTGAAGTTGAATTTAACACCTTAGTACGCAAGCACTTTCCGCATTGGCAAGCGCTTGATATATCTAAGTTATAAGTTAACTTTAGCCTGTTAGGAATTTAAAAGCATGGTAGAACAGCTCGTTTTAACAGGCATTATGCTTACCTTAGTCGGGTGCCTTTTTGGCACCCGTATTAATCCAGCATGGTTATTTGTAAGCGCCATTGGCACCAGCTACTTAGCTGGGCTAATCGATCTTGAAAGTATGTTAGTTAATTACGCTAACCCGTCGCTTATCACTCTAGTACTATTGGTGTTAGTGTCGACCGCAATAGAAAAAACCACTCTAATTCAAAAGTTAGCGCAATCGCTATCTAAAGGTAGTTTAGTAAAATCGGTAACAAAATTAGGGTTATCAACCGCCTTTTTATCGTCGTTTACTAACAATACCGCCGTGGTTGCATCGCTTATTACCGCGATAAAAGACAACCCTAATCACTCCCCTTCAAAGTTATTATTACCGCTGTCGTATACTGCTATTTTGGGCGGCACCATTACGCTTATTGGTACATCAACTAACTTAATAGTTAATGGCTTTGCAGTTGATGCGGGCATGGAACCGCTGGGCTTTTTTGACTTTACCTTAGTGGGTTTAGGCGCGTTAAGCGTAGGCCTAATTACCATTTTAGTAATGCTTAAATACTTACCCGACAACGGTAAAAGCGACCAAGAAGTCGTGCCTTTTTACCTAGAAGGCAAAGTACAAGCAAACTCAAAATTAATAGGGCGTACCGTTGAAGAAAACGGCCTCCGTGATTTAAAAGACTTATTCCTTGCTGAAATCATTCGCGATGGCAGCCGCATTTGCGCAGTCACCCCGCAGCAAATCATTCAAAAAGATGACGTGCTGCTGTTTGTAGGTGACATAAAATCGGTGCCATTACTTACCCGTTTCGACGGCTTAAAAGTAGTGCACGAGAATCATCAAAAAGATATAGAACACTTAGTAGAAGTAGTCGTAAGTCAGTCTTCAAAATTTATTGGTAAAACCGTAAAAGAAGCCCGTTTTAGAGAGCAATTTCATGCAGCCGTTATTGCCATTCGCCGTGGGCACGACCGCTTACAAGGCGGCCTTGGGCAAGTGCAATTACAAGCTGGCGACTCACTAATACTCGCCCCAGGCAAAAACTTTTACACCTTGCCTAATTTAAAGCGCGAATTTGTGTATATTTCAGGGTTTGACTTACAAGCCCATCTTGCACCTAAACAATCAAACATTGTGCTACTAAGCTTTGCCGCAGTACTGGGTTTAAGCATTGTTGGCATAGTGCCGCTGGTTAAAGGCTTATTAGTATTACTGATTGGCTTAATGCTCAGTGGCACCATAAAACTTAACGAAGTAAAACGCCGTTTTCCTATCGAGTTATTAGTAGTCGTAGGTAGTGCCATTGGCCTTGCCAAGTTAATGATAGGCACCGGACTTGCCGGGCAAATATCCAGTGCCCTATTTATGGTACTTGGCGACTTTGGCCCGTACGGCGCATTTATAGCTATATTTTTAATGACCGTATTATTTACCGAGCTTATAACTAACAACGCCGCTGCTGCCTTGTCGTTCCCTGTTGCTTACTCACTCGCGGTTGGTTTTAATGTAGACCCGCTACCGTTTATTATGGCCGTTGCCTTTGGCGCATCAGCCAGCTTTATATCGCCATTTGGGTATCAAACTAACCTAATGGTTTATAGCGCGGGTAACTATCGCTTAAAAGATTACATAGTGATGGGCTTACCCCTTTCTATTATTTATTCAATCACGGTATTAACCTTGATCCCGCTGGTATTTCCGTTTTAATACCTGCGCTCACAGCATAAGAGACTCTCACTATGGATGAAAATATAGTTTGGCATAACTACGCAACTACAAAAGCACAGCGTAGTGAGCAAAAAAAACATAAGCCCGCTATTTTATGGTTTACCGGCTTTTCAGGCTCTGGCAAAAGCACCGTAGCAAACGCACTAGAAGCGGCGCTTAATCAGCAAGGTACGCACACTTACCTGCTCGATGGCGACAACGTACGCCACGGTTTATGCAAAGACCTAGGCTTTAGCGACGAAGACCGCATTGAAAATATACGCCGCGTAGGCGAAACCGCAAAACTAATGACCGATGCTGGCTTGTTAGTACTTACTGCGTTTATATCGCCCTTTAGAGCGGAGCGCGACATGGTGCGCAGCCTAGTAGACGACGGCGAATTTATCGAAGTATTTATCGATACCCCACTGGATGTATGCGAAAGCCGCGATCCAAAAGGGTTATACAAAAAAGCCCGCGCAGGGGAGATAAAACACTTCACGGGTATCGATTCAAACTACGAAGTGCCAAACAATCCAGAAATAATTTTAGATACAAGTAAAAACACCCTAGACCAATCGGTTACACAACTGATAACGTATCTAAAACAAAAGCACATAATATAGGTTAACCCCATGAATCAAACCGAACTGCTAGAAGAAACCCTCATCCTTGCCCGCAAAGCAGGCCAAGCGATAATGGGAATTTACGAAAAGGACTTTAACGTTGAGTACAAAGCCGACGAAAGCCCCGTAACCGAAGCCGATTTAGCAGCTCATAAACTGATTGTGGCAGGGCTTCAACAGCTCACACCCGACATTCCAATACTCAGTGAAGAAAACGCCGACATAAGCTGGGATGTACGCCAAACATGGAAAAGCTACTGGTTAGTTGACCCAATTGACGGCACTAAAGAATTTATTAAAAAGAACGGTGAATTTACCGTAAATATCGCCCTAATTAAAAACGGCATTCCTATTTTGGCCGTAGTCGATGCACCCGCCCTTGGCGTATCGTACTTAGCCGCAGAGGCCATTGGCGCATTTAAAGATAAAGGCGATGAGCGAATTGAGCTTAAAGTTACCACCAAACCTAACAAAGGATTAATACGTGTTGTAGGTAGCCGCTCGCACCCATCACCCGATTTAGCCGAGTTTGTGAAACGCTTTGACGAGGTTGAAATGGTGTCTAAAGGCAGCTCACTAAAGCTGTGTTTAGTGGCCGAAGGCAGCGCCGATATTTACCCGCGCTTAGGTCCAACCTGCGAATGGGATACCGGAGCAGGCCATGCAATCGCCGAAATAGCCGGTGCTAGAGTCACTAAGCTTGATGGCAGCCCGCTTATTTATAACACCAAAGATGAATACTTGAACCCGTATTTTGTAGTGAGTGCGATAGAAGAGTAAGAGCCTAGAGCTGCGAGTTTTAGCTACTAGCAGCTCGATGTAAACCTAAACACCGTAGGTTGGGTTGAGAGGAACGAAACCCAACATGCTTAATATTTAAGCGCTAGTCGTTAGCCCCATCCCCCTGTAGGGGATGGCTTTAAACCGCAAAACCTATACCGTAAATAATTTCACCACCAAGAACACCGAGGCGCTTCGTTACACAGAGCGATTACAACCCTCAGAAAAACTTAGGTTTTTTATTGCTATATCAATATCTGAATTATTTTCTTGATTATCCCTAAGCTCTACGAGTGTTTGTAAAATATCTTCCCTCTCCTCAGGTGAAAGCTTTACGAATTCTTCTTTCACATGCCCTATTTGTATATCACCTGACGTTGTAGCATTTATTAAATAATCAACAACTCGAGTATTTTTATTGTTGATTACAACTTTAAATAGATTTTTGATTAACTTATTTAAAAAATTCAATTTATCATCGGCTAACTGCGCAAAAGCTTTAAATTTTAGACATATGAAAAAAGATCGTTTGGATAACTTGTGGCCATTTGAATTTAATAAATTACTAATATTAATACTTTGAAAAAGCTCATTACTATAATTAGCAGCTTCCATTCTCTCAGTTTCACCTTTTATATTTCCATAACCTTCAGTCTTATTTCCCATGTTAATTTTGAAATCAAGAGTTCGCTGCAATTTGTCCAATTGGTGCTCAAGCAACTTTTCTCCACTTTCTAAATTGACCAACTTGATTAAAACACTTTCCAAATTACCACTATCGATAGTTTGCTTTGTATACTCTTCAAAAACACCCTCAGTTAAAAAGCCATTTGGATCTTTTCCAATATGCTCTAAAACATCAAACGTTATTTGCTTTACCCTATCTTGATTTTTATCATCTAAAAGAAGTTTCCGACCAAAACGGTCAAATGCCTCTTGCCAACGATAATCACTGCAGACGTGTTTTGCCAACTCCTGTGTGGATGAAGATTTTATGGAGTCAATAACCACCTGATCTCTCAACTCACTTTCAGGAACAGTTTCCAGCAATACCCGCTTTAAATAATCAATAGAGCCTGGTTTTACACCTAAATGTTGCTCGCCACTATTTTTATTACTTTTTAAACTATTTCCGCTTTTATCAGTTATATCTTCTTTAAGGTTTAGTAATTCCTTAAATAAAGCATTGTAAACATGCGTAGCTTCACTATTTGTAAAATCAGCTATCAAGTTTGAGAGGGTTTCATTTATTGTTTTTTGCTTGCCATCTTCAGTTTTTGCCACGGTTAGTAATTTCCCATAAACCAAGCTAACGTATGAATTAACAAAAGCATTAAATAGCGCTGGGTTGTCTTCACGTAATGTCGTAATTAATAACAAAGATCCAAAATCGACTTCTCCCAACAATTTTTCTTCTGTCCAGCATTTACTTATGCGTCGCATTACTCGTTTCAACATTCGAATTGAGTCTATAAGATTATTAGAAATAATTGCTGGTTGATAAAAACCTTGCCTTAGAGGAAGTGGATTGTTCTTAGTATATTCGTCAATGTCATTCTCCGCTGAATGTGTTAGCACAAGGTGTTTATCAAATATTTCTTTAGTACATAGCTTTACCCAACCACATAGTATTTTTTTAAAGTCCTGGGATATTATTGTCTCTATGTGATCAACAACTTTACCTAAAACCACAGCATGCTCTGGCTTCTCATTACCCATTACAATAATGAAATTAATATGATTTAAATCCCGATTTTTTAACCTATCCAAAAGTGCAGCTATATCATTTAAGCGTTTTTCGTTTTCATCGCCGGTCCCGCGATCTACATCTTGCAAAGTAATTAGCAATTTATGATTTGTTGTTTTTAGTACATTATTAAGTTTTTGAAAACTTCCCTCAATATCAACAGGGCCTGCGAGTAACGTAGATGCAAACTGAAATGCACTACCGCCCGATTTGAGGGCTTCGGTATAATGCTTAGGTAGCGCACGAAAGGCGCACATATCAATATACTGGCTTATATCATCAATAATATTGCTCAGTACAACATGGGCAACACTGCCGCTTGCAGCGCCCCATGTTGATATATCGCTATGTATCCAGACACTCTCTTTTTCAGAGTTTTTTGCTAAATCATTCACAATACTTTCGACGATACTGCTTTTTCCGCAACCATAAGGCCCACATAAAGCTATGTGCTGCGCTAAATCCTTTTCACCTTTATCACCTTTATCACCTTTATCACCGCCATTTTTTAGCCGCTCGGTAATGCGCGTGGCGTAAACCTGTAAATCGGGTTCTAATTCCTCTGTGCTTTTAATAGTCGAATCGTCTTTAAACCATTTTCGAAAATCTTCTAAGCTATTCAGCTCTGGATTTATCTGAATGGTTACATCTTCATTTTCAGTAGTGATGCTTGGCTGTTTGCTCTGCCTATACTCATCAAATAATAAGTAAGCCGCCAATATAAAATAACTAGCAGCTAGGTACATAAAGACATTAAAGGCAGGTGTTATATCAGCTAGGCTGACGGCAAAAACTATGTAAATTAAACTAAGGGCAACTAATACAGCCGTAAAAATTGGCTTTTGGGTATAGAGCTTTGTCTGATAAATGACAGTTATGAGCATGCCAATAAACGTAAGTGCTAGGTATTTTAAGCTCATAAAACTTTGTGCGTATAACGCAGCTTCATCAAATTTTGGTGCTGTGCTTAGCATGTAAAAAACAGTCAGAAAGAGTGACGCTAATACAGCAATTGTCACTGGCGGATATCGCCAGTTAAACCCAATACTGCGTTTGGGGTGCGATATATAAAACTTATCAAGCAGCAGCTTGATGCCAATACCTGCTAAAAATGCGCTGCTGTAATGCAAAACCGGATTGGCATTTAAAATAGCGCCCAAACTCGAATATGTCTTTTGTACAAAACCGACTTTGCTTAAAAACACAGTAATTGTTGCAGCAGTAATCGCGCACAATAAAAGGGAAAGCCAACGGGTGGCTGTAATGGGGAGTGTTTTAACTTGCGACAACTTAATATCCTTATCAATACGTTACCTTGCCAGTGTATATCAATTGAACATTATTGAATAAGCAAGTTTAATAAATAAAACCGCCTCTATTGGCTTCACACTCGGATGGCGCTAGACATGTTGGGTTTCGCTTCGCTCTACCCAGCCTTGTATCTTTCATTGATAAATGATTAGCTATCATTTATCACATCGAAGTCAGTAAGCTTGCCTCGGCGTCTACCGCCAAAGTTTAAATTTGCGCTTATCTTGTAGACGCGAAGCTTGCTTGCGTGATGGGCAAAGCCCATGAAGTGATTGGTCACAAGCAGTGATTAAAAGCTGCGCTTTTCGCGTGAGCAAGCTCTACGCCTACAGCCAAGGTTTAAATTTGCGTTTATCTTGTAGATGCGAAGCCTGCTTGCGTGATGGGCAAAGCCCATGAAGTGATTGCTCACAAGCAGTGATTAAAAGCTGCGCTTTTCGCGTGAGCAAGCTCTACGCCTACAGCCAAGGTTTAAGTTTGCGTTTATCTTGTAGACGCGAAGCTTGCTTGCGTGACGGGCAAAGCCCGTAAGGTAATACTCACAAGCTGTAACTAAAAGCTCACGCTTTTCACGCGAGCAAGCTCAGCGTTTACGCTTCATAAGTTGAGTTTTATTTCTTCAGGGGCAGGTCTTGTTTTGAGCTTAGGGCGAAAATCAAAAAGAAAGAGCTACCCCTACTTCTTCTACAACCCTTAACGACTTTGCTGGGCGATAAAAGCAAGCGAGTGTTGATTGAATAAGTCGGGGCGTTCTACATTACAGACATGGCCGCAATGGTGAATAGTTTGCAGTACGCTGTTTTTATGACGCTTAACCATTTCTTTAACAGGGCCAAGGAACATATGATCTTCTTTGCCCATAATATACAGAATGGGTATATCAATGTCTTTTTCTTTGAAGTACTGCATTAAAGGATTTACGTCCATGGCTAATTTAAACCATTTTATAAACTCTTTTTGGCACAAGCGTTTTGCTTCACGAACAAACAAAAGTCGAGATTCTTTATGACGCTTTTTCGGCATCATAATAAAAGCAAATAAGCGATACAGCCACATATAAGGCAAGAAGTGTTTAAAAGTATTACCTAAATAAACCAATGTATTACTGCGCGTATTAAAACGAGTAACCGCTCCACCTAGCACCATGCTAGAAACATATTGCGGCGCAATTTCAGCAATATTTCGAATAATAATTGTGCCCAATGAAATGCCAACAAAGTGTGCGCTGGTGATATTGTTATGATCTAACACATCGATAATGTCTTTAGAGACATTATTAAATGAATAATTATTATCAACAAAGTTTTGTACTAAGTTATTCGATTTACCGTGACCACGAAGATCTAGCAGCAACACATTATATTCTTTTTTATAAGCTTTAAGCTGACGAAACCAAATTGCCGAACTACCACCTGCTCCATGGACAAATACAACCCATGTTTTACTGGTTTCGTGCGCAAAAGTAGTATGGAAAAGAATTTCTTTGCTCATTGCAGTTAGCGGCCTATTTACTTCGTTTGGCATATTCAATTGTAGGAAGTATAACGGAGTTTAATAAAAATCTCTTATGAAGTTCCGAGCAATGGCTTCTACTTAGCAGCTTTTGGGAGCAGATTTTGATTTTTAAATGAAAACCAATAAAAATGACCAGCCCTTATTTTTACGTTATGGAAATCGCCTATCTTGGCTTTGCTGCTGGCATGGCGCTATGGCGTGTTGGGTTTTGCTCCAACTACTCAACCTACAGTAAATTGTAATGTGGTGTTGCCATTTAAGGGGTTTGCTCACTTTTACACCGCTGTTTAGTATTCATGACACTTGTCCTGCAATTGGGTCTAATTAATTAGTCTACAAACACCCTCAAAACATGAAATTTTTAACTAAAAACTATACCCTTCGGCGCAGTTATTATTTAAATAATGGATGAACACACACACATGACAACATCTCAAGATGCAACGCTTTCAAATGCATCAACAAACACACACACTAATTCAAGCAAAAATTCAAACACAAAAACTAAATGGAACCTGCACGATACGCAGTGGACATTAAGTTTATTTGGTACCGCCGTTGGCGCGGGTATTTTATTTTTGCCTATTAACATTGGTATTGGCGGTTTTTGGCCGTTAATTATTATGGCGTGTTTAGCGTTCCCAATGACCTTTTTTGCTCACCGTGGACTAGCACGATTTGTACTGTCGTCAAAAAATAAAGATGCCGATTTTACCGACGTAGTTGAAGAACACTTTGGTGTGACTGCGGGTCGATTAATTTCCTTGTTGTACTTTTTATCTATATTCCCAATTTTGCTTATTTACGGTGTGGGCTTAACCAATACTGTTGATAGTTTTATGGTTAATCAAATGGGGATGGAATCACCTTCTCGCGTGCTACTTTCAGGTGTATTAGTTGCAGGTATGATTAGCTTAATGATGGGCGGCGAGCGCTTGATGCTACGTGCCTTTGCTATTTTAGTGTATCCGCTTGTGGGCATATTGTTGTTTTTATCGCTTTATTTAATCCCTAGCTGGCAGATGCCAGATATGACAGTGCCTGAAATGGGCAGCTTTGGTAAAACGCTGTGGTTGTCGATTCCTATAATTGTGTTTTCGTTTAGTCACGCAGCGGCTATTTCTAGCTTTGTAAACGTGCAACGTGGTCATTATGGCGAACAAGCTACACGTAAGTCTGAGGCGATTTTAAAGCGTACTAGCTTGCTACTTATTACCTTTGTACTGTTATTTGTGTTCTCTTGCGTGCTGTCGCTTACAGGCGAGCAAATGGCGGCGGCTAAAGCAGCTAACGTGTCGGTTTTATCCTACCTTGCTAATATTACTGACAACTCATTTATTGCCACACTTGGGCCGCTTGTTGCTTTTATTGCTATTACGTCGTCGTTTTTGGGTCACTTTTTAGGTGCACGCGAAAGCTTTACAGGTTTAGTAACTAAGCAAACAAGCTTAAGCGCAAAAGCTACCGATAAAATTGGTGTGTTAATCATGTTTTTAGCTATTTGGTTTTGTGCTGTTAAAAACCCAAGTATTTTAGATATGATGGATCAGTTATCGGGCCCTATCATTGCGATGATTTTATTTATTATGCCAATGATTGCGGTTTATAAAGTACCTGCACTTAATAAATACCGAAATCGCTTTAGCACGCTATTTATATTAGCGGTTGGCTCACTTGCTGTATTTGCACTTTTATACAGCATGCTTAAGTAACCTTTTATTAATAATTTAAAAGCCCAGCTAAGCTAATTAGTTGGGCTTTTTTAGACATAAAAAAATGGCGCTCACTGAGCGCCATTTTTAGTTTAATTCGTTGCTATTATTCTGTATCTGGCAGGTTACGGCCATAGAATATTTCTTGCATTTCGCGAGTCAGTTTTGAGCGAATTTGTTCTTCTTCGCCCTCTGATAAGTCTGCTGTCGAAATACCGAATAAGTACGTGTTTAAATCGGTTTCTTTTAACATCATTTTGGTGTGAAACAGGTTTTCTTGATACACGTTCACGTCCATCATTTGGTACGCTTCTTTTGTATCTTCTGTCATGAAGTTTTGAATCGAGCTAATCGCGTGATCAATGTAGTGTTTAACACCGTTTATGTCGCGGGTAAAACCACGAACGCGGTAATCAATAGTTACTACATCTGACTCAAGGCTATGAATTAAGAAGTTTAACGCTTTAAGTGGCGAAATAATGCCACAAGTAGACACTTCAATATCAGCACGGAATGTACAAATACCATCATCAGGGTGAGCTTCTGGGTATGTGTGTACACAAATGTGACTTTTATCTAGGTGCGCAACAACTGAATCAGGTAATGGGCCTGGTGCTTCGTCAGCATCGTAATTTTGCTGCTCTTCTACTGGTTCTTCTGAAACCAAAATAGTTACACTTGCGCCTTGCGGTTCATAATCTTGGCGCGCTACATTTAAAATGTTAGCACCAATAATATCAACAACTTCACCTAAAATGTCGGTTAGTCTATCTGCACTGTACTGCTCATCGATATATTCAATATATTCTTTACGTTGTTGCTCGGTCTTTGCGTAACAAATATCATAAATACTAAAGCTTAAACTTTTGGTTAAATTGTTAAAGCCATGAAGTTTAAGTTTATCGAAGGGTTTGTTCATAATAAACCAACCTATAAATTAGTGGGTTCTGCACCTGCAGAATGAAAAGTTCGCGGATTTTATACGAATTTTCCTCGTGGAAAAAGCGTTATTTTGCTTGATCTTGCACAACTTCGTGGCTATGCGTAATTTCTACTGTTTTATCAAGCATTAATGCAACCGAGCAATACTTTTCAGCAGAGAGTGAAACTGCACGTGCAAGGTGTTTTTCAGACACATTATTGCCTTTAACAACAAAGTGTAAGTTAATTTTGGTAAACACGCGCGGGGCTGTTTCGGCGCGCTCTGCACTTAGTTGCACCTGCACATCAGAAAAATCTTGTTTAGCTTTTTTTAAAATACTAACCACATCAACTGATGAACAACAGCCAACTGACATTAAAACCATTTCCATTGGGCTTGGTGCTGCACTATCGCTGCCGCCATCAAACACAACACTGTGGTTAGAATTAGAACGACCAATAAACGTATCGCCTTCAACCCATTTTACATTTGCTTGCATTGTTATATCTCAAAAAAATATTTTCTTGATTGTAAGCAAGTTAGCCGTAGTTGCAAATGAAAATGCAACGCAGGGCTATAAAATGGCTAAGATTGTTGTGTTAAAGCGCTATCAAAGAGGTTTTTTACTAAACCTGCAAATTCATCTATAAAGGCATGCTGTTCAACCGTGACAGGCTGTGAGGTGATGCTGCTGAGGACTTCTTCTAAATCGTAAACTATGCCATCAACTTCACGTACAATTTGACTACGCTGCTCTGTGTTGAGGTTTGTGTGCTGCTCGCAAATAAGCATCACATTTTGTGCAATAACGTCTTCGATTAATTCCATTACTGTTGGGGCACCTGGTTTTATTTCGCCTGGCTTCTCAAACAATGCTAAATTTTGAGTTAGATACATGATCAAATCATCGTACCCTTGCCTATCTAAAACCATTTTTGTACCACCTTTGTATAATTAATTATTTTTGATTTAAGCAGAAAGCGCTGTTGATTGCTAGCTTTGCGCGTTAGCAATACAAAAAAAGCAGCCGAAGCTGCTTTTATAATAATTAAGTAGTATTACTACTTAATCTATTTTTAAGCCTGGGCTTAGTGTTGCTGGCATAGCAACTTTTTCAAGCTCTACTGAAGCTACAGGGTATGCACAGTAATCGGCTGCGTAATACGCGCTTGCTCTGTGATTGCCCGATGCGCCAATACCACCAAATGGTGCTGCGCTTGATGCGCCAGTAATTGGGCGGTTCCAGTTAACAATACCGGCACGAATACGACGTAAAAAGTGGTCGTAATCTGCTGCACTGTCACTTAATAAACCAGCCGATAAACCAAAGGTTGTATCGTTTGCTTTATCAATGGCTTGGTCAAAGTCGTCAAAGCGGAATACTTTTAAAAGTGGTCCAAAATGCTCTTCATCTGGGAAGTCACTAATATTTGTACACTCAATAATACCTGGTGTTACAAAGCCAGTATTAGCTGTATGCTCAAGTTCTACTAATACTTCACCACCAAGCTCAACAAGCTCGTTTTGCGCTTTAACCATGCCTGCAGCTGCAGCTGATGAGATCATAGAGCCCATAAATGGCTGGTCTGCATCGTCATAACTACCTACTTTAATCGCTTTAGTTGCTGTGATTAAACGCTCAAGTATCACATCGCCTTTGCTACCAGTTGGTAAAAATAGTTTACGTGCACACGTACAACGCTGGCCACTTGAGATAAACGCTGATTGAATAATATCGTGAACAACCGCTTTAGTGTCTTCAACGTCAGTAATAATAAGTGGGTTATTACCACCCATTTCTAGCGCTAAAATTTTGCCAGGTTGACCCGCAAACTGTTCATGTAAAATATGACCAGTACGCGAAGAACCCGTAAAGAACAAGCCATCAATACCTTTGTGAGCAGCAAGGGCTTTACCCGTTTCTACTTCACCTTGTACAAGGTTAATGACACCTGCTGGTAAGCCTGCTTTTTCCCACAGTTTAAGCGTAAGCTCAGCTACTTTAGGAGTAAGTTCAGACGGTTTAAACACAACCGTGTTACCTGCTAAAAGCGCTGGCACAATGTGGCCATTAGGTAAGTGACCCGGAAAGTTATACGGACCAAATACGGCTACAACACCATGTGGCTTATGACGAATCATCGCACGGCCAAGTGGCATTGCGTTTTCTACGTCGCCAGTGCGCTCTAAAAATGCTTTTTCAGAAATGGCAATTTTACCAACCATAGCACCGGCTTCTGTGCGAGTTTCCCACAATGGCTTACCTGTTTCTTGTGCAATAGTAATAGCGAGCTCTTCGCTGTTTTCTTTTAATTGCGCTGCAAATGCTTGAATTATTTCCAAGCGCTCAGTAAAGCTTTTATCAGCCCATGCATAAAACGCTTCGCGCGCTGCATTTACTGCGGTGTCTACTTGCGCCGCAGTTGCCGATGAAGCCTGCCAAATAACGTCGTTATTTGCAGGGTTTACTGAATTAAATTCTGTGCCTTGGCCTTGTGACCATTGACCATTTATAAATTGTGCAGGATGAGTCATATACTTTCTCCTAAATTAAATCGTGGTTGCACTAACAATATCGCCAGTTTGCAAATGCAGTGCATCTGCTATTTCTTGCGATAAAATAAGGCTTTTTGCGCGCTCGTCGAATGTCATTGGTGTAACGGTTGCTCTGAAATCTTCAAGCTTTTCGTTTGCTAGCAACACCATGGTGTCGCCAGTCATTTCGCCAATTTCAACGTTAAAGTGATTTGCATTACGAATAGTCGCAATGTTATCTACTTTTGCTTCAACCGTTGGGCCGCCGTCAAAAATATCTACGTAGCCATTAAACGTAAAGCCTTCGCTTTTTAATAACTCGATTGCTGGGCGAGTGTTGTCGTGTACTTTACCTATTACGGCTTGCGCATCTTTACTTAGCAAGTTTACGTAAATTGGGTATTTAGGCATTAATTCAGCAATGAAAACCTTTTGGCCAATACCTGTTAGGTAATCAGCTGTTGGAAAATCCATTGAGAAGAAGTGCTCTTCAAGCCACTGCCAAAAAGGGCTGCTGCCGTTTTCGTCAGACACACCGCGCATTTCTGCGATTACTGTTTGCGCAAAACGCTCTTGATGCTGTTTTATAAACATAAAGCGCGCTTTTGAAAGTAGCTTACCGTTACAATTTTTACGATAACCATCTTTTAAAAACAATGTGCAAAGCTCTGTAGCACCTGTGTAGTCGTTACATAGCGTTAGAATATCAACCGCTTTGTATACGTCTAATGTGCGCGAAGAGTGAATCACTTTACTTAAGTGATAATGATAAAATGCATCATCAAGCCCTACCGCAGCTTCAATTGCAGATGTTCCTACAACGTCACCGGTTTCGCTATCTTCAAGAACAAACAGGTAGCCTTCGTCACCAGGTTGTGACGTTTGTTTAGCAAAAGAGCTTACTGAATGGTCGATCTTTTTTTGCAATAGTTCTTCGTTTAATGGCAAAGACGTAAAACCATGCCCTGATTCGTGGGCAATTTTCAGTAATGCTGAATAATCATTTTGCTGGATTGGGCGAAGGATCATCATGAGTCCGCTTGCTCCCTTATAAATAACGGTAAATAGGAATTGCAGGGCAAGCAGTGCTTGCCCTTAATTGGTTGGCTTAAGTCGCTTATGCGTTTACTACGCTAGCTACTGCTTTTTCAAAGCGTGCCATACCTTCGCGAATGTCCGCTTCAGGAATTACTAAAGATGGAGTGAAACGTATTACGTCTGCACCAGCAACTAATGACATAAGGCCTTGCTCAGTCCCTGCCACTAAAAACTCTTTTGCACGACCTTTGTATTGCTCGTTCACTACTGCACCAATTAATAAACCTTGGCCACGGATTTCGCTAAATACGTTGTATTTGTCGTTAACCGCAGTAAGTAGTTCATTAAATAATGCTGCTTTAGCTTTTACGCCAGCAAGTACTTCTGGGGTATTTACTGTATCAAATGCAGCTTCTGCAACAGCACACGCAAGCGGGTTGCCGCCATAAGTAGAACCATGAGTACCTACTTTAAGATGCTGTGCAATTTCAGTTGTTGTGATCATAGCGCCAATAGGGAAACCGCCGCCAAGTGCTTTAGCTGAAGTTAAAATATCAGGTACTATGTTTAAGCCTTGGTATGCGTATAAATCGCCAGTACGGCCAACACCTGTTTGAACTTCATCAAAAATAAGCAGTGCGTTATGTTTAGTACATAAATCGCGAACGCCTTGAGCAAACTCGTCAGTTGGTGAAACAATACCGCCTTCACCTTGAAGAGGTTCCATCATTACGGCACATGTTTTATCGCTGATAAGCGCTTCAAAAGCAGCTAGGTCGTTGTAATCACAATGTACAATGTCGCCAGGCTTAGGACCAAAACCATCTGAATATGCAGCTTGGCCACCAACAGTTACGGTAAAGAATGTACGACCGTGGAAACCTTTGTTAAACGCGATGATCTGTGATTTTTCTGCGCCAAACTTATCAAGTGCAAAACGACGCGCTAATTTAAGCGCTGCTTCGTTTGCTTCTGCGCCTGAGTTGGCAAAGTAAACTTTTTCAGCAAATGTAGCATCAACCATTTTTTTAGCTAGGCGAAGTGCCGGCTCATTGGTCATTACATTTGATAGATGCCAGATTTTTTCGCCTTGCTCTTTTAATGCGCCTACTAATGCAGGGTGGCAATGGCCAAGACAGTTAACTGCAATACCACCAGCAAAGTCGATAAACTCTCGACCTTGTTGATCCCAGACGCGAGAACCTTCGCCTCGAACAGGAATTACGCTTGAAGGTGCGTAGTTAGGAACCATTACGTGATCAAATAATTCGCGATTGACTGTCATTTTATTTCCTCTTAATTGTGAGCAACACAAAACATCAAAATAGGTGTTTGGTTAATATTTGTAACCAACTTTATAGGCAAGATCAGTAACCTGATAATTGCGCAAAATTGCTTTGTGGTTCAATTTTCAGACGCACATTATTTCAGAATTACTTATATCTGTCTCGTTAAAAACTTTCATGTATCCCTTGAAAATAAAGGGCTAAAGATATTATTTCATAGATAGTGAATAACTATTTGCATAGCTATTTATGCTTATTTTTAAACAACTAACCGCATGAGCACCAAGGCGCGCATGCTTTAATCGGCAAATATGCAATATAACAATAGAGTGAGAATGAATGGTTAGTCGCAAAAAAATTAACAAAAAATTCAGATTTTTAGTCAATTTGAATAGCTAAATTGGTAAAATTACTCGATTGGAGGGTTTTTAGTTCCGTTTTAGTGAACTTAAAGTACGAAAACCAGCTTAGAGTTTCATCGGGCTCAATAAGTTGATGCTCTTTTAAATTAAGATATTGAGAGTAGCAACGTGCCTTTAGCATTACTTCTGTTAATGGCAGTAATGTATCGCCTTTATCTACCCCATTTACTAGCTGCTGCATGACACCTTTAAACGGTAAATATTTAAAAGCCATTTTGTCTATTACCTTCGCGCTTACTTCTATCGACTTATTGCTAAGTAGAGTAGTTAAAAATAGCGGATCGGGTTGTAGCTCTAATAATGCGGTGTGTAAATCTTTTTGGTTTTCATTTCGGGCTAACTGCACTTTGCGTTGCCATACTTTCTCAAACGTTTTTAAGTACAAGCGCACTAATGCAATTCGTCCTACATCTAAAAGCATTCCAAGGGTAAATGCATGTACGTCATTCACATTATTAATTTGTGCAATTTTTTGCGCAGCAATCGCGTTTGCCATCGCGCTGTCGCGTAGCCGGCGTTTTAATAATGAAAATGGTTCGGTGCTATGTGGCATCCAATGACGGGCAGCAAATGTAGGAATAACAAGCTGTAAGTTATCAAGGCCAATATAACGAAGGGCAAGCGATGGTTTATCTACTTTTACAGACGTGTTTTTACTACGTTGATTACGGTAGTAAGGTAAATTAACAAGCGTTACTAACTCTCTACCCAACCAGCTTATATCATTAACCAGTGGCTCTAAACGCCCTACCGACGCTGACTTTACAGCTAATATGTCGAGTATATTGGCAATGCCATCTTCAATACCTATAGTGCTGTGAATTACGCCATCTATATCTTCGAGCTGCTTATATATAGCTGTTTCAATTGTTTTGTGCAGTTGCTCACTCGCTTGAGCGCGGTACTTATGATGTGCAGTACTGCTTTGCTGGCGTTTATTTTGCGCGGCCACTTCAACCTGAAGCAAGGTGCGCTGCTTCATGGGTTCGCCGTAATCTATATCTAATGTATGGATGAAACCAATTTGCTGATGCGCAAAGCTGTGCCCAAGCAATAAGTCATGAGCCCGTTGGCTTAGTATTTTGGCAGTGCGCTGTTGCGCTACAAGTTCAGTCATGACATCCATTAATAAAGTATTAAATGCTCTGTGTATTATAACATTAGAAGCGAGTTAAAAAGTTATCAAGCAGTTCTAAGCCTTGATCGGTTAGAATAGCCTCGGGGTGAAACTGCACACCTTCGATTGCTAGTTCTTTATGAAGTAACCCCATAATTTCGTCAAACTCGCCTTGCTCAGTTTGAGTCCATGCGGTTACTTCAAGCTCTTTAGGCAAAGTTTGCGCTTTAACCACTAAAGAATGATAACGACATACCGTTAACGGATTAGCTAAGCCTTTAAACACCCCTTTATTTGTATGAACTATGGGTGATGTTTTACCGTGCATTACTTTTTTAGCACGAACTACATCTCCTCCTAAAGCTTGCGCGATAGTTTGATGCCCCAAGCAAATCCCTAAAATAGGATATTGCCCTTTTAGTTGCTCAACAACATTTAGTGAAATACCCGCTTCGTTAGGGGTGCATGGCCCTGGCGATAACACGATGTGTTTCGGGTTCAACTGCTTTATTTGTGCAATGCTTAGCTCGTCATTACGTTTCACTAAAACGTCTTGATCTAAACGCTGAAAATATTGCACTAAGTTGTAAGTAAACGAGTCGTAGTTGTCGATCATCAACAGCATTACACAACAAACCTTATAAATTATTGACCACTTACTTCACACAAGTGGTACTAAGCGCTGCATTCTACCACTATTAATTAACCAACATAAATTAGCAAAAAGCGTTAAAAATTAACTATTTTAGCTAAAATGCTTAAAAGCCTTTAGCAGGTATTGGTTTACTTAACCTGAACTCTGGTTAAGAGATTTATTAACGTATTGAATCATGGTGATATTTAAATTTATTTTCTCTAGCCAGAGATTCCTTGCAGCTTGAGCAATAATATCGAACCCTAAGCTTTTTACGAGTAGTTAATACTCCTATTTAGGCTGTATACCCCAACAATAAATTATTGACCTCTAAAGTACGTGCGTATATTGATCGCTCTATTAAATACTTTGGTGAAATATCTTACTGAGCAAAATAAACAGATTGTTTGAGCTGCATCAAATTAGCGGCTCAATGGTTGAATTATATCTATATAAGCCCCAGTGTATTATATGAAAGGCAGTAATTCACTCATACAACTCACTTACTTGTGAGCTCATTTATATCCTATTAAGGAGCGAATATGTTAGGCGAAGACCACTCATTAACTAATGACTTTCCAGAGTATTTAAATACCATTGCCAAGCTAAATGAAAGCGATACTGAGTTTGCAAAAAAAGCAGATAAGTACGATAAGCTAGACAAAGAAATTAGAATGTTAGAACTTAAAGATGCGCCAATTAGCGACGAGCAAATGCATCTATTAAAACACGACCGATCAGAGTTAAAAGATTGGCTGTATGAGCACTTACAACAAGCAACACAATAAACAAAAAAGAGCTCACTGATGAGGTGAGCTCTTTAGATCAACAATGGATATTTTTTCTAAAACTTTACAAAGCCACCTACTGGTTTCATAAATACAGTGCTTGGGCCTGCAAAGGCTTGCGCAAACTCTTCTGATAATTGACTAAATACCGTTACTTTATCCATATCAACTACGCTTAAAAATAATGGCCCACTTTTGGCCCAACCAGCAAGATGTGTTTTAGCTGCGTCTTCATCTTGGTAGCGCTCGTAAATGTGCACACTGCGTTTATCTTCACTTACTGTCCACTCATATATTAAAGTCCCAGCTTCACTTTTAGCCGAAGCAATTAGTTGTGCCATTACCAGTAAAAACTCGTCATATTTACCTTCTTTAATTTGGCCTTGTACAGTCCACGTAACGTGATTTTTCATTATGCTTTACCTAATTTAAGTTGCGTTAAAATACTGTTTAACGTGTCTACTAGCTGTTGGTTTTTAACATTATTAAGTGCATCAACATGAGGAAGCG
This sequence comes from Pseudoalteromonas sp. NZS127_1, assembly GCF_015864295.1. Lineage (NCBI taxonomy): Bacteria > Pseudomonadati > Pseudomonadota > Gammaproteobacteria > Alteromonadales > Pseudoalteromonadaceae > Pseudoalteromonas > Pseudoalteromonas sp. NZS127_1. Next base: position 24,624 of record NZ_JADYXO010000012.1, read on the forward strand.
CAAAGCGTCCTGTATCGTTATCAAAATACAGACCTGCGGCATCTTTAAATTCATCCCTAAGCGCTGCGCGACAAAAAATATCTGCGCCAATTTTTAAATCGCCGCCATCTATACCGTAAGCGTCTTTTACCATTTTACTTCCTAGTAACGATTTAGGGTTTACCGATACAACTAATGGCCCAGTATCTTTAAGCTCCAGCCCTAAATGACGCGACCACATAGTAATAGCCAATTTACTTTGTGCATAAGCCGCACTATCAGAAAGTTAAGTGTTACCCATAAGTGCATTTAAGTTAACGCTTGATTGCGCAGCTGATGACACATTAACCACTCGCGAATTACGACCAAGAACAGGTAACAATAGTTTTGTAAGAAGATATGGCGCAATCGTGTTTACAACAAAGCGAGCATCAAGGCCGTCAATTGTTGTAGCATCAACTAATTGATAAACGCCTGCATTATTAATTAGCACGTCGAGCTGGTTATTATTTTCGGCCAAGTCGGTTAATACAGTTTGTGCCAAAGTTTGAACTTGGCTCATATCGCTTAAATCAGCAATATAAGTATGTGTACTTGCATTTGGGTATTGCTCGGTTAAAGCTACTTGTAGCGCATTTAGCTTTGCTTGGCTGCGGCCATGTAATAATACGGTGTGACCTTGTGCTAATAACATCTTTGCAGTTTCTAGCCCAATGCCATCGGTAGCACCGGTAAGTAAAATTGTTTTGTTCATGTTGATCTCTCCTTACTTTATTTTCGCTATATTAGCATCCCGACTTACTGCTGATAATTAGGCCAATAGTTGAATCAGTTTATAGAATTAATTGATAAAGCTAAGCCTATGTTAGTTAATATAAAAGCATTCCTTTAAAAGGCAGATGAGTGTTTAAGCTGAATATTTTTTATGCTTTTATTTGAATTACTCAGCAATCATAACTATTGTTTTTAAACCACCTTAATAGTAGTATTTATCATATAAATACACTTTTCGAGAAATAACATGAAAGTTTTAGTTACTGGCGGCATGGGTTACATAGGTAGCCACACATGTATTGCATTGCATGAAGCAGGTATTACGCCTGTTATTTATGATAACTTGTCTAATGCAAGTGCGCGGGTACTTGACCAACTCGAAAAGATTACGGGTACTCGGTTTGAGTTTATTTTGGGCGACATACAAGACGAGCAACAATTTAAACTCGCCCTAAAACATACTAAAGCCGAAGCTGTTTTTCACTTTGCGGCTTTAAAAGCCGTTGGCGAATCAACTGAGCAACCACTGCGTTATTATCAAAATAATGTGTCGGGCACATTAAGCATGTTACAGAGCATGCAAGATGAAGGCGTTAACCATATTATATTTAGCTCATCGGCTACTGTGTACGGCGAGCCAGACTACCTCCCTATTGACGAAAAGCATCCTATACGCGCAACTAACCCTTATGGTTGGACTAAAGTTATGGTTGAACAAACCATGCAAGATGTATGTAATGCCAACAGTCAATTTATGGGTATTGCGCTTCGTTACTTTAACCCAGTAGGTGCACACCCAAGTGGTTTATTAGGTGAAAGCCCTAATGGTATTCCTAATAACTTAATGCCATTTATTGCTCAAACTGCAGTAGGCAAACGCGACGTGGTTAATATTTTTGGTGACGACTACGACACCGAAGATGGCACAGGCGTGCGCGACTATATTCATGTTTTAGATTTAGCGAAAGGTCATGTTGCGGCATTTATGCAGCATAAAACAGATACCGCCTTCCATGCTTACAACCTAGGCACAGGGCAAGGTTATTCTGTGCTTGATATGATCAAAGCATTTAGCGCATCAGCCAATAAAGATATTCCTTATCAAATTGCACCGCGCCGAGCAGGTGATATTGCCTGTAACTACGCCGATGCCACAAAAGCGCAAAACACACTTAACTGGCACGCAGAACTAACACTTAGCGACATGACAAATGACACATGGCGCTGGCAAACTAATTACCCAAGTGGGTTGGAGAGTTAATATGGCTTTATTAGAAAGTACTCACAGACGTAAAAATCCGCTAACGGGTCGTTGGGTATTAGTGTCACCACATCGTAATAACCGCCCATGGTTAGGCGCAACAGAAGCCGTTAACGAAAACGTATTACCAAAACATGATGACAGCTGCCCACTTTGCCCAAGTAATACCCGTGCAAATGGCGACAGTAACCCTGATTACAAATACACACACGTATTTAGAAATGACTTTGGCGCATTAACGCCTAATGCCAGCGAGCAATTACAAAGCTTAGAGTCAGACAGCGATTTATTTATTGCCGACGAAGCCAGTGGCGAATGCCGCGTAATTTGTTTTTCTCCAGAGCATAATAAAACACTACCAGAGCTTAGCCAAAACGCATTGCACGAAGTAGTAAAAACCTGGAAACAAAATTACACAGAGCTTGCACAGCAGTACGAATGCGTACAAGTTTTTGAAAATAAAGGCGAGATCATGGGTTGTTCGCAACCTCATCCTCACGGCCAAGTATGGGCTCACTCGCATTTATCAACCGAAATAGAAGCCGAAGATAACCAGCAGCTTGCCTATTATAAAAAGCATGGCACAGCCATGCTTGCCGATTACGCGCAAAAAGAGCAAGCAGATCAAACACGTGTTGTATTTGAAAACGAACATTGGCTTGTTGTTGTGCCATTTTGGGCAGCGTGGCCGTTTGAAACAATGCTAGTAACTAAAGATAACATTCAAAACTTTAGCCAGCTAAACGATGCGCAAACCAACTCTTTGGCTCAGGCACTTAAAGTATTAACCACTAAGTACGACAACGTATTTAATTGCAGCTTCCCATACTCAATGGGATGGCACAATGCACCTGCTAATAGAAGCTCTGATGAGCAACATTGGCGTTTGCATGCACACTTTTATCCGCCGCTACTTCGCTCTGCTACTGTTAAAAAACACATGGTAGGCTACGAAATGCTAGGCGAAAGCCAACGCGATTTAAGCGCAGAAACCGCTGCTTCTATTTTAAAAGCAGCCAGTACAACACACTATAAAGATACAGCAGGACACACAGATGAAGCTTAACGAATTCCAACAACAATTTTTGTCACTGTATGGCGCGCCTGCTCAAGGTATTGCAGCAGCACCGGGGCGTGTAAACCTCATTGGCGAATTTACCGACTACAACGACGGTTTTGTTTTACCGTGTTCGTTAGAGTTTCGTACCCAAGTAATGTTTAAAGAGCGCGACGACAATATTATCACTGTGCATTCTTTAAATTACCCAGGCGAAAAAGACAGCTTTAGCGTTGATGAAGAAATCACTGAAGGCCAATCGCAATGGGGTAACTACATTCGTGCTGTTACTTACGTTCTTAAAAGAGCGGGCTACACACTGCGCGGCGCCGACCTACTTATTGACAGCAACTTACCGCAAGGCAGTGGCTTGTCGTCATCGGCAGCACTAGAAGTTGCTGTTGGCGGTATGTTTAACCATATTGCACAGCTTGGTTTAAGCGAAGAAAAAATTGCATTGCTAGGCCAAGAAGCCGAAAACGACTTTATGCATTGCCAATGCGGCATTATGGATCAGCTTATTTCAGCTAAAGGTGAAAACGGTCATGCGCTATTAATCGACTGTGAAAACCTCGCGACTAAATCAGTAAAAGTACCGGATGATTTAAATATTGTTATTGTTAACTCTAACTACCCACGTAAATTGGTAGATAGCGAATACAACCAGCGCCGTATTGATTGCGAACAAGCAGCTGTAAAAATGGGTGTAAAAACACTTCGCCAAGCAACCATGACTGGCCTGCAAGCAGTAAAAGCAACATTAAGCGAAAACGAATATAAACGTGCACACCACGTAATTAGCGAAAACGACCGTGTAATTGCAGCAACTACTGCACTACAAAATAATGATATGGATGCACTTCGCACGCTAATGGCTGCATCGCACCAATCACTTAAACACGACTTTGAAGTAACCGTACCTGCAACCGATGGCCTAGTAGAAATTTGTAAAGAAGCGATGGGCGATCGCGGTGCAGTTCGTATGACGGGTGGCGGCTTTGGTGGTGCTATTGTATGTTTATGTCGTGATGCAGAAGTGCCACTAATTAAAGCAGCGGTTGAGCAGCATTACTTTGAACGCTTTAACTTAAATGCCGATATTTACGTATGTTCAGCGGGTTCAGGGTTACAAATTACGTCTTTTTAAATAAAGTTAAGGAATAAGCATGGCAAAGGTTAATTGGGGAATTATTGGGTGTGGCAATATTGCTCACACCTTTGCTAAGAGTATTGCGCATTGCGCTGATGCTCAACTTATTGGCGCTGCATCGACTAGCGAGCAGCGTGCAAAAGAGTTTGCCACACACTATTCAATTAAAGGTTATGAGAGCTATCAAGCTCTTATGCAATGCCCAAATATTGATGCCATTTATATAGCTAATACCCACGAGCAACATTTTAAAGCCATAGCGCAATGCTTAACACACAATAAGCACGTGCTAAGCGAAAAACCAATTACCGTTAATGCTCAGCAGTTGCAAAACCTCAATGAGCTTGCCAAGCAACAAAACTGCTTTTTAATGGAAGGCGTTTGGATGCGTTTTTTACCAGCCATAGTAAAATTACAACAGCTCCTAAGTGAAGGTGTTATTGGTAATGTGCACAGTGTTAATGCCAACTTTAGTTTACCTGGCAGCTTTGCAGATACTCACCGCTTAATGAACCCTGCAACAGCAGGTGGCGCCCTGCTCGATTTAGGTATTTATCCTATTTCGATTGCCGATGTGGTATTTAATAAAGCCCCAGAACACATCAAATCCTTTGTACACAAAAGCACAACCGGTGTTGATGAGCGAAGCACTGCTATAGTTGATTACGGTAACGGGCAATTTGCATCACTTACCAGCGCACTTCAGCAAAACGGCCCAACCGAAGCATGTATTAATGGTGAGCTTGGCTATATTTGCATTCCTGAATTTGTAGGCGCGCAATCTATAGAACTGCATATAAATGGCCAAGATCCGCAACACTTTGAATACGACTTTAGTGACGATGAAAACTTTAAGTTTGAAATTGCACATGTCACGCAGTGTATATTACAAAAACAAACCCAAAGCAGCGTATTACCACTGGGTACTAGCTTACGAGTTATGAACATAATGGATACCTTACGAGCACAATGGCAGTTGCAATATAGCAATGCCGTCGAGTCGGCTGAACTGACAAATTAAAAAATAAAAATACACAACAAGGACACACAATGACACACACACTCAAGGCGCTTTCAAAAGCTATATTACTTGCTACGTGCAGTTTATCTGCCAGTGTAGCTGTTGCTGAATCTAATAAACCAGAGCAGCTATACCCGCCAATCACTAGCGAAGTACTGCCAGAACTTGCAGCTAAAGGTAGCTACAATGTAGGTGTGCAAACACTTGATTTAGTTAACCCTGCGCAATTTGACCCCGCTACACAAGGTCAAAAAGATCGTCCTTTAAAAGTAGAAGTGTGGTATCCGGCTGCAAATACAGCAAAAGCGCCACTTACCAGCTACACCGATCAAACTCGCTCAGGTAAAGAGTTTACTCTGCAAGCCGATGCAATGCGTGATGTCGCCATTAATAATAAAGAGCACTACCCTGTGATAGTGCTTTCGCACGGTTATACCGGTTACCGTACAATTATGTACTACCTTGGCGAGCATTTAGCGTCGCACGGTTACATTGTGGTAGCTATTGATCATACTGACTCGACCAATGCCGATGTTGATTTTAAAAACGCGCCATTCTCTGGCTTTTTTAGCACGCTTATAAATCGCTCACGCGATCAGCAGTTTGTTATTAATTACTTTAATGAGCAAAACAACTTTGCAAGCAAGCAAGTAGACAACAAAAGTGCAGGCGTAATTGGTTACTCAATGGGTGGTTATGGCGCGGTAAATACGATAGGTGGTTGTTACGCTTTTAATGAGCAAACTACAGCTATGTTTACGGGTATGAAAGACCCAGCTCAAATTAAACAAGTACAGCAATTACTAAACAGCTGCGCTGGTGGGCAATACCAAAACCCAAAAGTAGACCCACGTATAAAAGCGATGGTGGCCTTTGCACCATGGGGCGGACAGCACGCTATATTTGATGCCAAAGCAATGGAAAATATTAAAGTACCTTCGCTTTATGTAGCCGGTAACTTAGATGACATTTCAGGCTACAAAGGCATTAAAAGTCTTTATGAACAAACAGGCAGCAAAGATAAGTACATGCTTACTTACAAAAATGCACGCCATAATATTGCACCACACCCAGCCCCTGCTATTGCACAAAGTAGCAGTGAGCTAGATATAGGCCATTACTACGAGCCTTCGTGGTCTATGCGCACACTAAACGAAATCAACAAACACTTTGTACTTGCCATGATGGATTGCCACGTAAAAGGCATAGCCAGCGAGTGTAAATACTTAGATTTACCACAAAACGGCGACCAAGCTGTTGTTGATGGTAAACCGCTGCCACAGTGGCGCGGGTTTGATAATCGCTTTTCTACCGGTATGGATTGGCAACAAGCTAAACCTCACACCAAGTAATAATAAGCTTTAAGCGGCTGTTTTAATCAATAGCCGCGTACGCCCTTAAAATAATGCAAAAATAAAACGCCTTTTATATAAAAGAGTTACCAGAAAATATTAGCGTGTTTATTTTTTAATCTGCTATTTTAAGAAAAAACCATTGCCATTAACTTCGGTTAAAGGCAATCTAGTCATATATAAGATAAGATAAATAACACAAATATCATGTCCAAATACATACTCTCAATTGATCAAGGAACCACAAGCTCTCGGGCCATCTTGTTTACAAAAGATGCAGACGTTTTTGGTACAGCACAACAAGAATTTTCGCAGCATTTTCCACAAAATGGTTGGGTAGAACACGATCCTAACGATATTTGGCAAACAGTGCTTAGCACTAGTCGCGAAGTGTTAACTAAAAACGATGTAAAGCCTGAAGAAATTATTGCCATTGGCATCACCAACCAACGCGAAACCACTTTAGTGTGGAACAAAAAAACAGGCAAAACAATTTATAACGCTATTGTATGGCAAGACCGTCGCACAAGTGACTATTGCGAAAGCTTAACAACTGATGAGCTTTGCCAAACGATAAGCGAAAAAACAGGCTTATTGCTCGACCCTTATTTTTCGGCCACTAAAATTCGTTGGATTTTAGATAACGTTGAAGGCGCACGCGAACAAGCCCTTGCAGGTGAGCTCGCCTTCGGTACGGTTGACACTTACCTACTTTGGCAGCTAACAGGCGGCAAAGAGCACCGCACCGATGCAACCAATGCATCGCGCACCATGTTATTTAATATTCACACCCAGCAGTGGGATCAAGAGCTTCTAGAGTTATTCGATATTCCAGAATCTATGCTGCCAGAAGTAATGGATTCAGCTGACGAGTTTGGTTCAACCAGCGCTGATATTTTTGGCGCGCCAATTCGCGTATGTGGTATTGCAGGCGATCAACAAGCTGCGCTTGTAGGACACGCATGTTTTGAACAAGGCATGGCTAAAAGTACATATGGTACTGGCTGTTTTTTAATGCTTAACACTGGCGAAAAAGCACTGACCTCAGAAAACCGCTTATTGACCACTGTTGCTTATAGATTAAACGGCAAGCCAACTTACGCCATTGAAGGCAGTATATTTATGGCTGGCGCAACTATGCAGTGGATTGTTGAAGGCTTAAAACTACTTAGCCATGCTGGCGAAAGTGAATCGATGGTTAAAGATATACCGCTCGATCATGGTGTATTTTTAGTGCCTTCGTTTACGGGGTTAGGTGCTCCTTATTGGGACCCTAATGCACGTGGCGCTATTTTAGGGCTAACACGCGACTCCGGTATTAGCACTATTGTTGCCGCTGCTTTGCAATCGGTGGGTTATCAAACCAAAGATTTACAAAAAGCGATGGAGCGTGATGGTCTTCGCCCAAGTGTGCTTCGTGTAGATGGCGGTATGGTAAAAAATAATTGGGTTATGACCTTTTTATCAAACATTTTAGGCGCAACAGTTGAGCGCCCAACTGTGACCGAAACCACTTCTTTAGGCGTAGCATATTTAGCTGGCTTACAAACAGGTGTGTACGAGTCGACTGAGCAGTTATCTAAAATGTGGACATGCGACCGTCGTTTTGAGCCAACCATGAGTGCCGACGAGCGTAACGACCTATACGCAAAATGGCAGCACTGCGTAGCTCAAGTATGCTTAACGAATAAAAACTGCCCATAGTAAATACTAAGTGGTTAAGGCTAATACTTTAACCACTTTGCTTTTTTAACTTAGCTAAATGCTAGATTTAAAAAGCATGCTTTACTGCTTTAAATTGAAAATGGATTGGCGTCAAAATTAACGAATAAAAATCTGGGTTTTCTATTGTCAAATGAAAACAGCAGCTTTATGATGTTTATGTCTTATTTATATTACAAATAAAAAGGTTAGCTCGGTGGAATTAGCAGATAACGAATATGACTTACTAGTCATCGGTGGCGGTGTAAACGGCACTGGAATAGCAGCTGATGCAGCAGGCAGAGGATTAAAAGTACTCTTGTGCGAACAATCAGACCTTGCCTGTGCAACATCTTCAAACAGTTCTAAGCTGATCCACGGTGGTCTGCGCTACCTTGAGCATTACGAATTTAGATTAGTAAAAGAAGCCTTAGCTGAGCGTGAAGTACTACTTAAAAATGCACCACATATTATGTGGCCACTTACTTTTAGATTACCGCATCAAAAGCATTTACGCCCTGCATGGATGATCCGCATTGGTTTGTTTATGTATGACAACCTAGCAAAACGCGAAACACTTGCGGGATCTCGAGGTATTAAATTTGGTGAAAACAGCGTTTTAGAGCCTTCAATTACTAAAGGTTTTGAATACTCTGATGGCTGGGTTGACGATTCTCGCTTAGTCGTTTTAAACGCCCTTGCAGCGCAGGAAAAAGGCGCCGTTATTACCACACAAACTAAGTGTGTAAATGCTAAACGTGAGCAAGGTAAATGGCAGGTAACGCTTGAGCAGCAAAAGAGCAAAGCTAAATACACCATTTCTGCCAAAGGCATTGTTAATGCTGCGGGTCCTTGGGTAGCTAAATTATTTGATGAAGCCCTAACAGAAAAATCACCACAAAATATTCGCCTTGTAAAAGGTAGCCACATTGTAGTGCCTCGCATTCACGATGAGAAACAAGCTTATATTTTACAAAATAAAGATCAGCGTATTGTGTTTGTTATTCCGTTTGAAGATGACTTCTCACTTATTGGCACAACCGATGTAGAACACAAAGGTGAAGCACAAGACGTTAAAATTAGTGATGAAGAAATTGATTACTTAATTGATATTACTAATACCTACTTTAAACAACCGATTAAACGCGAAGACATAGTACATACCTTTTCAGGCGTACGCCCATTACTTGATGACGAATCAGTTAATGCACAAGCCGTTACTCGCGATTATAAATTAGAGCTTTCGAGTGATGCTAAGCAAACACCTCTACTGAGTGTGTTTGGTGGAAAAATTACAACTTATCGCAAACTTGCCGAAGCTGCGGTTAATAAGCTTGAAGACTTTTACCCACAAATGAGCAAAGCGTGGACCAAGCATAGCTCGCTCCCTGGTGGTGATTTTAGCTCTGTAGAAGCACTTAAATCAGAGCTAAAAGCAAAATACGAATGGCTACCTGAAATAACACTTAAACGCTTTGTACGCACTTATGGTACTCGTGCTAAAAATATATTAGGTAATGCAACTGGGTTGAGTGATTTAGGCCAAGATTTTGGCCATGGTTTATTTGCAGCAGAAGTAGATTACTTGCTAAATGAAGAGTGGGCAGAAAACGCATACAATATTTTATGGCGCCGCAGCAAATTAGGACTACGTTTTAATGAAGCACAAGTTGCTGCGCTCAATGATTACATTGAGCATAACCAAGCAGCTAAAAGCGCTTAACTAAATTATATAGCTGCTTTTAACTGCAGCTATAATGATTTCCCGTAACCCCTTTATAATTTAACCGTTATAGAGGGGTTTATTTTTTTGACTCTAAATTAAATAAATAATTAAAACCGCTAAGCGTGGCTGTTTTAATATCAAACTCAACACACTTAACACCAATTTGTTTAAGCGCTGTGGTAAAACACTTATTAAGCTGCTTTGTGCCAATCACCACAACTTGTGTATCACTTAATAATTGCCACTCGCTTGCATGGCGAGCTGCTCGTACATCACTGCCAATTAATACACCCGACAAATAGGCTTTAGCTTGTACTGGCGTTAACTCCTTTGAAAGCTGGCGTGTACGCACACTAAAAATACCATGTGCCAAGTTACCGCTATCACTACCTAAAGTTAGCTCACAGCCTTGCTCAAATGCTTTAAAGTCAAACTCACCTTCTGCACAGTCGTTAGGAATTAAAACACTTTGGTGACATAACAAATCATATAACTCGCCGGTCATGGCTGTTTTAAAGCAAATAATTTCGCCGTTGTTTATAAGTACCCATTTAGTATGTGTACCAGGCAAACATAATAATATTTTACCTTGTTGATACTGTGGATTTTGTTTTAAAAACCCTAAAATTTGCAGCTCTTCGCCGCGCATTACATCAAATAAGCTATTCTGCAGCGTACACTTTGTGCCTGGTAGCGCTCTAATTGTATGCCTATCGCAATCAAAGCTAACCGCAGCATTAAGTAGCCCTTCGGGATTAATTGGGCATTCTAAATATGGCGTTTCGTGCCAGCCGATGCTTGAGGTAATTTGCCCTGCAATATATATAGGTAAACTGCCATATTCTTGCTTCCACACTGCAATGGTGTCGATTAGGGTTTGCTCAAAATTTTGATTCGCCTTAACAACGCCAGGGCCATCACGTTGTGCTAATAATTTAAGTGTTGATTGCGCTTGTACTTCGCACAAATAAGCACGTAAATGGCTCGTGCCCCAGTCAACAGCAATAAAAAGAGATGAATTAGCCAAGCTTTAAAGCCTCCCACCGTCGATTTTAATACTCTGCCCGGTGATCATACTGCTTTCATCGGCGGCTAAAAAGAGTGCCAAATTAGCAACATCTTCAGGTGTTACTAATTTTTTAAGCGCCATGGCTTCCATCCACTTAACTTGCTCTTCTTCGGTAAACCAACTTGCTAGTTGACGGTCGGTGGCAACCCACCCTGGTAAAATAGCGTTAACGCGAATACCAAACTCTCCATAATCGCGAGCCAATGCCTTAGTCATACCAATCAACCCTGCTTTTGCTGTTACATAACCGGCCATTTGTGGCTGGCCCATAATCGCGTTAATAGAGCTAAAGTTAATGATACTGCCCGCCTTATCATCTTTCATAAAAGACATAGCAACTTGAGAAGCAAAAAAAGCAGGATTTAAGTTTATTTGTAAGCACTGATCCCAGTCTTGCACTGTAACGTCTTCGCTTGCTTGCCGGCGGTCGTTCGCTACATTATTAATTAATATATTTATTGCACCAAAAGCGGCGCATGCATCTACAAGTGATTGCTGAAGTGCATGCGAGTCAGTAACGTCCACTTGTCTGTACCATAATTTGGCATCGGGTAATTCGCTAATAAGCGACTGTGCAGCCTTATCATCAATATCAATAAACGCTACTTTTGCATTTTGGTTTACAAAGGATTTAACCATTGCTCTGCCAATGCCTGATGCACCACCGGTAATAAAAACAACTTTGCCAGAAATACTATGATATTGAGCTAGGGTGTCCAAATTAAACTCTCCAAACAACAACTTACAATAGTGTTTTGCTTATTAAAAACGCCAATAGACGTTATAAAGAACCAAAACGCTGTGCTAAAATAATTAGCCAATTAAAACTTTATATCATATCCTTAAGTACATTAATATGATATATGATATATAATAAAGCAATATATCAACTCGGAATCCTGCGCAATGAAAAGCCAACCTCGTCAAAATTTAACACAACAATTAACCCACGATTTGGGCTTTGCTATTGTGCGTGGTGTTTACCCTGTAAGCGAAGGCCTGCCTTCTGAAGCCGATTTATGTATAAAGTACGATGTGAGTCGCAGTGCTACTCGCGAAGCGGTAAAAATGCTCTCTGCTAAAGGACTTATTTCATCTCGTCCTAAGCAAGGTATTCGCGTACTACCAGAAAGTAGCTGGAATATGTTTGACACCGACGTACTGCGTTGGATTTTAAGTAGTAAGCCATCTTTATCATTATTAAAAGAGTTTACTCAAGTACGTGTCGCGCTTGAGCCACAAGCAGCCGCGCTTGCAGCAGTAAATGCCACTGCTGAACAGCTAGCTGAAATTGATAACGCCTTAGCTCGTATGGCTGAAGCTGACGAAGGCTTAGACGACCCACTAGAAGCTGACATTGCTTTTCATACCAGCATATTAGTGGCCAGTAATAATCGCTTTTTTGTACAGTTAACTGAGTTTATTAGTACTGCGCTTAGAGTAAGTATTCGCTACACAAACCACATTAAAGGTGTACCGGGCGCAGACGTGGCTAAACATGCTGATATTTTAGAAACCATAAAGTCACGCGACCCTGAACGCGCAAAAAAAGCAGTAGAAACAATTTTAGAAGAAGCACTACAGTTAATTGAATCTAAATTAGTTTAATGCAACTTTAGCTAAGCATATTTTATAAATATTAAGTCCATCAAGTTTACTCTTTGCAGTACATTCGATGGACTTTTTTATTACCTATAAGGCTTAAATTATACCAATTCGCTTAATTAAGTGATCTATTTTGAGGATGAAAAAACGTGTTGATAGCTAGGCAAAAAATTCGCTATTCAGTTGTTCTAAATGAGAATTTTTTAACGCAGGTAGCGACACGTTTAGCCCCTAAAAATGATTAAGTATTATTGCGGATTGGTATTTCAGGCATTAAAAAATCCGATATCAGTCACCTGATATCGGATTTTTAATTATTTAAATCAGATTAATAACTCTGGTTATTAACTGAGATAAAACACCTTTTTAGGCTCGAATTATAATCCTAATTTCTTCTCAAGATAGTGGATGTTAGTACCACCATTTTTGAAGTTTTCATCTGCAAGAATTCTCTTATGCAAAGGAGTATTAGTTTTAATTCCGTCAATTACCAGCTCGTTAAGTGCATTGCGCGCGCGAGCAATAGCTACGTCACGGTTTTCACCGTAAGTAATTAACTTACCAATCATTGAATCGTAATGTGGTGGAACCGTGTAGTCAGCGTAAATATGGCTGTCCCAACGAATACCTAAACCACCAGCAGGATGGAAACGTGTAATTTTACCCGGTGAAGGAATAAACGTTTCAGGATCCTCAGCATTAATACGACACTCAATAGCATGACCACGAATAACAACGTCGTCTTGAGTGAATGATAAAGGCTGACCCGCTGCAATTTTTAATTGCTCTTTTACTAAATCGATACCAGTAACCATTTCAGTTACAGGGTGTTCAACCTGAATACGTGTATTCATTTCGATGAAGTAAAACTCGCCGTTTTCGTATAAAAACTCAAACGTACCCGCACCGCGGTATCCAATTTCGATACATGCACGTGTACAGCGCTCGCCAATGAATTTACGCGTTTCAGCAGTAATTCCTGGTGCAGGAGCTTCTTCAACTACTTTTTGGTGACGACGTTGCATAGAACAATCACGTTCACCTAAATGTACTGCATTACCTTGGCCGTCTGCTAATACTTGAACTTCGATGTGGCGTGGGTTTTCAAGGAATTTTTCCATGTAAACCATGCTATTACCAAAGAATTGCTTAGCTTCTTGCTGTGTTAATGCAATTGAATCAATAAGTTCAGATTCGCTGCGAACAACACGCATACCACGACCACCACCGCCACCAGCGGCTTTGATGATTACCGGGTAACCGATACGCTTAGCGATTTGCATGTTGCGTTCTTTATCATCTGATACCGGGCCGTCAGAGCCAGGAACACATGGAACGCCGGCTTTACGCATTGCTGCAATAGCAGACACTTTATCACCCATAAGGCGAATAGTGTCGCCACGAGGACCGATAAATACAAAACCACTTTGCTCAACTTGGTCGGCAAAATCAGCATTTTCTGCAAGGAAACCGTAACCAGGATGAATCGCTACAGCGTCAGTTATTTCAGCCGCAGCAATAATGCGCGGAATATCTAAATAACTTTCAGTTGCTGATGGTCTACCAATACAGATGGTTTCATCTGCAAGCAATACATGCTTAAGATCGCGATCTGCCGTTGAATGCACAGCAACCGTTTTGATCCCAAGCTCTTTGCAGGCGCGCAATATACGAAGTGCAATTTCACCTCGGTTTGCAATGACTACTTTATCTAACATTAGAGTTGGCCTTTTAGGTTACGCTATTATTCAATGATGAATAGAGGTTGATCAAATTCTATTGGCTCGCCATTTTCAGCTAAGATAGCTCTTACTGTACCGGCTTTATCTGATTCAATTTGGTTCATCATTTTCATAGCTTCGATAATACAAAGTGTATCGCCAACTTTAACTTGCTGACCAACTTCTACATATGCTGGAGCTTCAGGAGACGCAGCTGAGTAAAAAGAACCAACCATTGGTGATTTAACTTGATGACCCGTAGGCTCAGCTGGTGCTGCTGCTTCAACAGCTACAGGAGCCGCTGCAACTGGTGCTGCTGGCGCTGGTGCATATTGCTGTGGAGCAAATTGCGGGTAACCTGGGCCAGCGCTCATGTTGTTGCGGTTAATACGTACTGATTCTTCACCTTCAGTGATTTCTAGCTCAGCAATACCTGATTCTTCTACTAATTCGATAAGCTTCTTTATCTTGCGAATATCCATTACACGACCCGCCTGTTAGTTTGTGTGTTAATTTAAATTAAATTGCGCTTTGCAACCGGCTCACAGCGGCATTCAATGCTGCGTGATAACCCATTGCACCTAATCCACATATCACGCCTTGTGCCACATCAGAAAAATACGAATGATGACGAAAGGCTTCACGTGCGTGCACATTACTTAAGTGCACCTCAAAAAACGGAATATCAACACTCAACAGTGCATCACGTAATGCGACGCTAGTATGCGTAAATGCAGCTGGGTTGATAATTATGTAATCAACCGCTTGCCAAGCATCGTGAATTCGTTCGATGAGTGCTTGCTCACTATTACTTTGAAAATGCGTTAACTCAACATCTAGACTATTAGCAGCACTGGTTAGCTCCTCCATAATCTCACTCAGCGTCTGAAAACCGTATTTATCCGGTTCACGTTTACCAAGCATGTTTAAATTTGGACCATTTATAACTAAAAGGTTAAATTTTGCAGCCATAATACGCGATATATCCTATAAGTAATGAGTTAAGCGGTTACTAACTAGTTTTTCACTTTTAAGTAAGCAGAAAAAGCAATGTAGCAACAATTTCTCACGTTAACCAACTATTATAGTGATTTCGACGTAAATAGCAGCAAAATACTGGTCTTATCAGTGTCGTGGGTACAAATATAAGAAGAATTAAGAAGGTGCCACTTAGTCAATTCAAGTGGCACTATTGCACTATTATTGTGCGCTGGCGCGCACAACTGCTAGGTGTTTAGCAAAGTCCTCAGCATTTAAAAAGCCCGTTACGCGCTGCGTACTAAGCTCTTGTCCTTGAGTATTAAAAAACAAAATACTAGGTAAACCAAACACCGTGTACTCTTCCATTAGCTCAATTGTTTTATTATCACTCTCAGTTAAATCAATTTGAATAAGCTGATAGTGGCTAAACTCACTTTGCACTTTGGCATCAGGAAAGGTGTAATGTTCAAACTCTTTACACGCCACACACCAGTCGGCATACAAATCGACCATAACCATTCGACCTTCGTCGTTTGCTTGTGCAACTGCTTCTTTTAGTTCTGCTAAATCAGCAACCTGTTTAAACTCATTATTTTGCGAGCTTACCTGTACTGTTTGTACTTGAACTGGCCAAAAGTAGTTTTTAGTTAACGTAAAGCCTGTAATAACTAATAGAGTTGCAGCAAACCATAATGCAGTTTTTAACTTGCTTTGTGTTTGGCTACTTTGCCAATGATGTAAGTACAGTGCTGTTGCTAGTGCAAGCACACCTGCCATTAATAATATAATGTCGGCGCTGATTAGTCGCTCAAGTAATATAAGCGGCACAACGAGCATCACAAAACCAAACAAGGTTTTAACTTGCTCCATCCAACCACCCGCTTTAGGAAGCAATTTACCGCCAGATGTACCGAGTAATAACAATGGTAATCCCATACCTAAACTGAGCACGTACAGTGTTAAACCACCTACTAAGTAATCACCACTTTGCGCTACAAATAACAGTGCCGCCGACAGTGGTGCCGTAGTGCAAGGTGATGCAATCAATCCCGAAAGTACACCCATTAAAAATACGCCAACGTAGTTGCCGCCTTTTTGGTTGTTACTTACTTGGGTTAGCTTGCTCATCATACTGCTTGGCAGTTTAATTTCGTACCAACCAAACATCGACATAGCCAATAATACAAACAATAAACTAAAACTGATTAACACAAATGGATGCTGTAAATACCCCTGCACTTGCCCACCAAGCGCCGCAACAACTAAGCCTAGTGCTGCATAGGTAACTGCCATGCCTTGTATATATACAAACGACAACGCAAACGCTTTTTTAGTTGAAAGGTTTTGCTGACCCGCAATTAAGCTCGACAAAATTGGAAACATTGGGAATACGCATGGCGTAAAAGCAAGGCCTACACCAACAGCAAAAAATATGAGTAAATTAGTTATTAAGCTCTGACTGGCTAATTGCTCAGTAAAAGTCAGTTCTTTTTCGGTGTCACCTGAGTTTGTTGTAGGTTCAGTAGTTGGATCGTTGAGTGCTGCAAATGTACTTTGCGCTGTTGCCGCTTCATCTGTAGCGCTATTTTGATCTACATTTTTAATCTGTGCGCCACTAATTACACTAAGTGGAATGCTAATCACTTCTGGTGGATAACAAAGCCCCGCTTTTGCACAGCCCTGATAGCGAACTTTAACAACCGCTCCCTCAGTGATATTACTTAACTTACTAACAACGCTCGCGGTATTAAAAAAGACTTCTGTTTTACCAAAAAATTCATCTTCAATAATTTCGCCACTACCCGAGTCACCTACTTGAATGTTTGCGCCCTTGGCAATGATTTCTATTTTCTTTTTATATAAATAATAGTCTGGCGCTATATCCCAACCTACAAACAAGGTGCTGCCTTGCTGATCAAAGTCAAATACAAACGCTTGGTCTACAGGTAAAAAAGTGTGTTGAGGAGGCCCAAGTAGATCACCAAGCACATTATTAGTCGCAGCCTTTACAGGTACGGTTAATAATGTAACCAACAATAAAAAGAAAAAACGCATTAATTCAGTACCTCGTCCATCCAATTAAAATACGCCAAATTTCCCGTAGAAACTTCTAAAACCTGAATCTCTGGCACTTCGTAGCTATGTAACTCTTTTATTGTTAGAAACACATCGTTCATTTTATCTGATTTCGTTTTTATAAGTAGCTTAGCTTCAGTTGCTTCTGCAACTTCGCCTTCCCACATATAAATAGAGCCCATGTTAGGTAAAATATTTACACAAGCAGCTAGTTTTTTTTCTACCAACGCCCTTGCAAGTGTGCGTGCTTCTGCTTCGTCTTTGCAGGTCGTAAAAATCATTTTAAAATGCGTAGTCATTATGAACCTATACTTATTGGACAGTGTCTATCATCATAGTATCTGATAGCCGATACAATGTGTAGACGCTAAAATATCAGTAAAATGACGATACCTATGCCCTAACCTTGAAAAGAGACCTCGTCACCCTCATTTATATTTCATCAACTCTTTTGAGTGTCATTATTTAGAGAGCGCTATGTTTAGATTTTTATTTGTGTTGTTTATTATCATCCCTATTGTCGAAATCGCTTTGCTGATTCAAGTAAGCGACGTGATTGGCGGATTTGCAACAATTGCACTTGTTGTTATTACGGCGATTTTAGGTGCCAAAATGGTTAAAACACAAGGTATGGGGGCGCTGCAAAACGTACAAGCGCAAATGGCGCAAGGGCAAATGCCAGCCAAAGAATTATTTACCGGAATATGCGTTGTAATTGCAGGTGTATTACTCCTTACTCCTGGCATTATGACTGACGTATTTGGGCTACTATTATTAACCCCTGCAATTCGTAACAAATTGGCTGCAGGCCTTGCTAGCCAAGCAACTGTTAGAATGAGCGCAGGCATGCAACAAGGGCCATCGCCGTTTGCTGGGCAGCAACATGCTGAACGAGAGCAAGGGCAAATGGAACGACCAACCACTATTGATGGTGAATATGAGCGAAAAGATTAAAAATTTATCGTTTTTTCTCTTGGAATTTTTCACTCTACCCCCATTAATGAATGCAAATTAGAAAAGCTTTTTTCTGTACTGTTCAGAAACTGTTAGGAGAACTAAAAAACATGAACATTCGTCCTTTACAAGATCGCGTAATCGTTAAACGTCTAGAAGAAGAAACAAAATCTGCTGGCGGTATTGTATTAACTGGCTCTGCAGCTGAAAAATCAACTCGCGGAGAAGTTGTAGCCGTAGGTAATGGTCGCGTTTTAGAAAACGGTGACGTGAGAGCGTTAGAAGTTAAAGCCGGTGACACTGTGTTATTTGGCTCATATGTTGAAAAAGTTGAAAAGATCGAAGGTCAAGAGTACCTGATCATGCGTGAAGATAATATTTTAGGCATTGTAGGCTAAACCTACTTTTCGTTTATAAACATTTAAGAATTTAGAGGAATTTAAAACATGGCAGCAAAAGAAGTACTTTTTGCAGGTGACGCACGCGCTAAAATGCTAACTGGCGTAAACATCCTGGCAAACGCAGTAAAAGTTACATTAGGTCCTAAAGGCCGTAACGTTGTACTAGATAAATCATTTGGCTCACCAGTTATCACTAAAGATGGTGTATCTGTAGCAAAAGAAATCGAACTTGAAGACAAGTTTGAGAACATGGGCGCACAAATGGTTAAAGAAGTTGCATCTAAAGCAAATGATGCAGCCGGCGATGGTACAACTACCGCTACAGTACTTGCACAGTCTATTGTTAATGAAGGCCTTAAAGCTGTTGCAGCGGGCATGAACCCAATGGATCTTAAGCGCGGCATCGACAAAGCAGTTATTGCTGCTGTTGCAGAGCTTAAAGCGTTATCTGTTCCTTGTTCTGATACTAAAGCAATTGCACAAGTAGGTACTATTTCAGCTAACTCTGATAAAGAGATTGGCGACATCATTGCACAAGCAATGGAAAAAGTAGGCCGTAACAGTGGTGTTATTACTGTAGAAGAAGGTCAATCACTTGAAAACGAACTAGATGTTGTTGAAGGCATGCAGTTTGACCGTGGTTACTTATCTCCTTACTTCATCAACAGCCCAGAAAAAGGCACTGTTGAACTAGATAACCCATTTATTCTACTTGTAGATAAAAAAATATCTAACATCCGCGAATTATTACCAACATTAGAAGCGGTTGCTAAAGCAAGCAAACCACTACTAATCATCGCAGAAGACCTTGAAGGCGAAGCACTAGCTACATTAGTAGTTAATAACATGCGCGGTATTGTTAAAGTATCAGCAGTTAAAGCACCTGGTTTTGGCGACCGTCGTAAAGCAATGTTACAAGATATCGCTGTATTAACTGGCGGTACTGTTATTTCTGAAGAAATCGGCTTAGAGCTTGAAAAAGCAACAGTTGAAGACCTAGGTACAGCTAAGCGCGTAATTATCACTAAAGATGATACAACAATCATTGATGGTGCTGGTGAAGAAGCGGGTATTAGCGGTCGTGTTTCACAAATTAAAGCACAAATCGAAGAAGCAACATCAGACTACGATAAAGAGAAACTACAAGAGCGCATGGCTAAATTAGCTGGCGGTGTTGCAGTAATCAAAGTAGGTGCTGCTACTGAAATGGAAATGAAAGAGAAAAAAGACCGCGTTGAAGATGCATTAAATGCAACTCGTGCAGCGGTTGAAGAAGGCGTAGTACCTGGCGGCGGCGTTGCACTTGTACGTGCAGCTAGCAAGCTGGTAGATTTAGTTGGCGACAACGAAGATCAAAACCACGGTATTAAAGTTGCACTTCGTGCAATGGAAGCACCACTTCGTCAAATCGTAACTAACGCTGGCGAAGAAGCATCAGTTGTAATTAACGCAGTTAAAGGCGGCGAAGGTAACTTTGGTTACAACGCAGCAACTGGCGAATACAACGACATGATTGAAATGGGTATCCTAGATCCAACTAAAGTAACACGCTCTGCATTACAGTTTGCAGGGTCTATTGCGGGTCTAATGATCACTACTGAAGCAATGGTAGCTGAAATCCCAAAAGATGAAGCTGGTGGCGCTGATATGGGTGGCATGGGCGGAATGGGTGGCATGGGCGGCATGATGTAATCATCCCCTAAACACCTAGCTCAAATAAAAACCCAGCTTCGGCTGGGTTTTTAGCTATTGGGCACAAATAAAGTAAAAGCCACAGGTGTGGCTAATTAATAAAATGACTTCGCGTATCCCTTTGCTTCTTAAATGCATGCCAAGCCATACTCAGAGTTAATTTTATTTATTAAAAATTATTAAGGATATTAAGATGAATAAAAAACCTGAACTAATCATCTCATCACTCGATGCAGATAGATTGTATGACTTAATGGAATCATTGCCTGCAGGTAGCTTTGCTAACAAAGAAGAATTGGAAGCTGAACTGGCACGAGCAACAATAGTCGAACCTAAAGATATGCCATCGTCAGTTGTAACGATGAACTCAACTGTAAACTTTATTGTTGAGTCTTCTAAAGAAGAATTTACGTTAACCTTGGTGTACCCAAAGAACAGTGACTCTAGCGGCGATAAAATATCGATATTATCACCCGTTGGTAGCGCATTACTTGGGCTAAACCAAGGCGACGAAATTGAGTGGCCTAAACCGAGTGGCGGCTTAATAAAGGTAAAAATAAAAGAAGTAACCTATCAACCAGAACGTGCTGGTGAATTACACAGATAAACACTTTATGCACTTAGTACTAAAAAATCGATTTAAAGTAAACCCAGCCTCAGCTGGGTTTTGCTTTTTATTATAAAGCAGATTGATACTGTTTAATTTATACCTATAACTAAGTTACATATTGGGGGCATATACCCTGCGTAATCATTTACTAATATGATAAAAAGCACATTATTTAATAGTACGGAGTGAGCTAAACATGACTAACGTTCAACAGCATATCGGCAGCATTGCATTAGTTGTTAAGGACTACGACGATGCCATTGAGTTTTATACTCAAAAGCTAAATTTTGAATTAGTCGAGGATACTGATTTAGGAGAGGGTAAACGCTGGGTGTTAATTTCACCTCCAAATTCAAACGGGGCTAGTTCAAACGGAACTTGTTCAAATGGGACTAATTCGAGCAGGACTAATCTACTGCTTGCTAAAGCCACAACACCTGAACAGATTAGCGCTATTGGTAATCAAACGGGTGGTCGCGTGTTTTTATTTTTGTATACTGATGACTTTTGGCGAGATTATAATTTAATGCTTTTTAAAGGCGTTATATTTAACGGAGAGCCTAGAGTAGAACCCTATGGCACCGTAGCGGTTTTTGAAGACTTGTATGGTACAAAATGGGATTTATTACAGCTTAATAATCAGTGAGATAAAATGCTGTTAAATATAAAAGCAAAATTTTTATTAAGCGCAGGAGTTATTGCATCTGCAGCGGCTGTATGGCATTTACTTTGTATATGGGGTGGCACTAGTTGGTTTATATTTGCTCGCGCCCCAATACAAATAATAGAATCATCACAGCAAGGTACATTCCTTGCGCCTTTAGGTAGTATTGCAATAGCTGGACTCATGTTTGCCTGTACTGCATTTGCCTTATCAGCAATTGGCTTAGTGCGTAACATAGTACTTACTAGAACCGCTTTAATTGCTATTGCAACCTTGTGTATCATACGAAGCTTAATAATTATCCCTGCATTAATACGAGCCGATACGTGGAATATTATAGCGAGCAGTGTTTGGCTTTATGTAGGTGTATGCTTTTTAGTGGGTGCAATAACGTTCCACAATTTAAAGCCGAACACTGATAGTTGAGTGACGCTTAAACTCACGTCACTTTATTAACTAACTCTCTTACAATTGCGAATAAATCACTGGGTAGCATTCCCCTTTGCCCGTCTCGCTCACTTGCAATATCACCGGCTTTAGCATGCAGTGTTACACCATAACGTGCTGCTTCATCAATAGTTAAACCTTGGGCAAGCAATGCACCAATAATACCAGTAAGTACATCGCCACTGCCGCCAACGGCCAATGCCGGGTTGCCATCTTCACATACCCACGTGTGCTGGGCATTATCTATTAATGTTCCTGCGCCTTTTAATACACAAGTCGCGTTATAGCGTTTAGCGCAAAGGCGGGCATAATTAAAGCGGTCTGATTCTATGTCGCTGGTGCTAACACTTAGCAGTCGCGAAGCTTCGCCGGGATGTGGAGTAAGTACGCATTGCTCTAACGTGTATGATGAAGCTTTCTTAGCCAGTAAATTAAGGGCATCTGCATCTATAACCAATGGCATTTTATTGTTTTGGCAATATTGCATTACTTCATCGAATGTTTGTTGTGCCCACTCGTCTTGCCCAAGCCCTGGGCCAATAACAACGCAGCTTGCCCACTCTAGCGCTTGATGTAAGTTATTACTGCTTACCATAAGTTCTGGTCTGCCAATACTAATAGGCGTTATTGAGCTTTCGTGTGTATACACTCTTACCATGCCAGCACCCGTTCTAAGAGCTGCTTCACTACTTAACCTAATTGCACCTGCAGTACCTTGATTGCCACCAACACATAAAAGTTTACCGTGGCTTCCTTTGTGACTATTGATTGCCCGCGTGGCTATTCCTTTAAAGCTATTGATATTAACAAGGGTTCCTGAAGATTGAGCGATACAAGTAAACGCATCGCCAATTGCTAAATCATCAAATACTAACTTACCGCTATATTGTTTACCTGCCGTCGTTGCGAGCCCTTGCTTAATGCCCACAAAAGTAACGGTTGAAGTCGCTTGTACTGCACATCCTAAAGGCTGCCCTGTATTCGCCTCAATACCTGACGGTATATCAATGCTTATTACGGGCTTATCACTGTTATTTACAGCTTTTATTATATTCGCAAAATTATCGCGCACTGCGTTTTTAAGGCCAGTACCAAGGAGCGCATCAATAACGATATCGCACCTATTAAGAGTGTCTTTTGTAAAATGAGAAACCACCCCACCCGCTTCAATCCATAACTGCTGCGCTTTTGCTGCATCACCGGTTAATACTTTATTAGGCTCAGCTGCGCATACTGTTACCTCTTTACCTGATTGCATAATAAGCCTAGCTACAATGTAACCGTCTCCAGCGTTGTTACCATGGCCAACAATAACTAATGTATGCTGTGCATCAAATAACTGCCATTGCTTATATACAGCCTCGCCTGCACGCTGCATTAGGGTAAATAAATCACAATGACTATTTTTAGCCGCTAAAGCTTCATTGTCTCTTACTTGTTGTGCGGTAAATAAAGTTTTATTGAGCATAAAAGCTCCTTTACTAGGTGATACTTCACCTTATCAAATACTTATATCTAACGGCTAGTTCCATTGATAATTTTAAACTGCAATTTTATTTAAAATCTAACTTAGCAAAATACTCCCAAGCCAATTTGGACATGACCAACATGAGCACGACTAACTTGAGCAAGGTGAGCTAATTAAAGTACAATACAGTTAATTAAAGGCTTGGCTTACTTGTAACCCAAGCCTGTTTATTTTTAGGTAGAGAAAAACATGGCACAAACTCGCGGTAACTTATTTATTTTGTCAGCCCCTTCTGGTGCTGGTAAATCAAGCTTAATCAATGCGTTATTAAAAAAACACGCTGACATGAAAGTATCTGTATCACATACAACTCGCGCCCCTCGCCCAGGTGAAGAAAATGACGTGCATTATCACTTTGTATCTACAGACGAATTTAAAGCGCTTATTGCCAAAGATGACTTTTTTGAATGGGCTCAAGTATTCGATAATTACTACGGCACATCAAAGCAGGCTATTGAGTCGCAACTTGATGCCGGTATTGATGTGTTTTTAGATATTGATTGGCAAGGCGCTCAGCAAGTGCGCAAAATTATGCCAAGCGTACAAACTATTTTTATTCTACCGCCTTCAAAAGAAGAATTAGAACAACGCTTAAATAACCGTGGCCAAGATTCGGCTGAGGTTATTGCCTCTCGTATGGCAAAAGCACAATCTGAAACATCACATTATAACGAATACGACTTTGTAATTGTTAATGATGACTTTGAGGACGCACTTGCCGACATAGAAATGATTGTAATGGCTCAGCGCTTAACACTAAAAGCGCAAGAAGATCGTCATCAAGTTTTACTAAATAGTCTGCTTAAATAATTTAAGCCTACTTAAATTAGGCTTAGGCAAGTAAAACTGATAAAAATTGAACACTGGCTATTGGCGAAAGTGGCTCCTTGGAGTAAACTACGTCTTTGCTTTTAAATTATTTTTGGAGTGCTGTGATGGCCCGCGTAACAGTTGAAGATGCAGTAGATGCAGTTGGTAATCGTTTTGACTTAATTTTAGTTGCGGCTCGTCGTGCCCGCCAAATTGCTGTTGGTGGTAAGACTCCACTAGTAGACCCTGAAAACGATAAGCCAACGGTAGTTGCTTTACGTGAAATTGAATTAGGTTTAGTTGATAGCGCTTCAATGGACTTAATTGACCGTGAAGAACAACAACACCAAGAAGCAGCAGAATTAGCTGCTGTTGCTGCCATTGTTGGTGGCAACCAATAATCGACCTCCCGGTCTGATTTAGCCAACGGCGCAGTATTTCTACTATAGCCGTTGGCAATCCTTTCATTTCATCGTATATTCGTAGCTTACCTAATTTGCTTCACTAGGGCCTTTTTATCTTTCGAGGTTAAATTTGCAGCAGTATGCTTGGTATTTAGGCAAGGCAGAGCCTATGTAGTGTGGTTATTTCCCATAAGTAGGCGATAACGCAGCATAAATGCAAAACATGCGCTGCCCAAAGGGTTCTGCCTAGGGGCAATTTACTCTTTGTTGCTCGATTTTTACTTAGCCCGCTAGGCTAAAAACCTCGCGCCGCGATTAAATCGCCCCTAGATTGAACAAATTTCAATCCTGAAAGGTCAACAGGCCCTAGAACATTGGAGTGTGAATGTATCTTTTTGAAGGTCTTAAAAAGAAAATTTCAGAATACTTGCCCGCTGCTGATGTAGAGCTGGTTCAAAAATCTTACGTGGTAGCCCGAGAGGCCCATGAAGGACAAACTCGCTCAAGTGGCGAACCTTACATAACTCATCCAGTAGAAGTAACCCAAATTCTTGCAGGCATGCATCTTGACCATGAAACGCTCATGGCCGCGCTAATGCATGATGTAATTGAAGATACTGATTTTAGCCAACAAGATTTAGCCGAAATTTTTGGCGAAACTGTGGCAGAACTCGTTGAAGGTGTAAGTAAGCTCGATAAGCTCAGCTTTAAAGATAAAAAAGAATTCCAAGCTGAAAACTACCGCAAAATGATTATGGCAATGACTCAGGATATTCGAGTTATTTTAATCAAGCTTGCTGATAGAACGCACAATATGCGTACTTTAGGGGCACTGCGCCCAGATAAGCGCCGCAGAATAGCACGTGAAACGCTTGAGATTTACGCGCCAATAGCAAACCGCTTAGGTATTCACGATATTAAAAATGAGCTTGAAGACTTAGGTTTTCAAGCTTTATATCCTATGCGTCATCGCGCACTTAAATCTGAAGTAGCTAAAGCACGTGGTAATCGCAAAGAAGTTATCACTAATATCCAACATGAAATAGAAGCACGTCTTGAAGAGTCAGGCATTAAAGCGACTGTGTCAGGCCGTGAGAAACATTTATATAGTATTTATAAAAAAATGCTTAATAAAGAACTGCTATTTAACGAAGTTATGGATATTTACGCGTTTAGAATTGCAGTTGATTCTATGGATACGTGTTATCGCGTATTAGGTGTGGCTCATAGTCTTTATAAGCCTATAGAAACACGCTTTAAAGATTATATTGCTGTACCAAAAACTAATGGTTACCAATCGCTTCATACTTCATTAGTTGGCCCACACGGAATACCTGTTGAGATTCAGATTCGTACTCACGATATGGATCAGATGGCCGACAAAGGTGTAGCGGCGCACTGGATGTATAAAAAATCAGGTGATGGTGCAGGTAATACTTCGCAGCAACGTGCTCGCCAATGGATGCAAAGCTTATTAGAACTTCAGCAAAGTGCGGGTTCATCGTTTGAATTTATTGAAAACGTAAAAACTGAGCTATTCCCAGAAGAAATTTACGTATTTACACCTGATGGTCGTATTGTTGAGCTACCAATGGGCGCTACCGCAGTCGATTTTGCGTATGCGGTTCATACTGATGTAGGCAACACTTGTGTAGGCGCTCGCGTTAATCGCAAGCCACATCCTTTAAGTCGGCCATTAGATACAGGGCAAACCATAGAGATAATAACAAGCTCAGGTGCCCACCCTAATGCAACATGGCTAAACTTTATTGTTACTGGTAAAGCACGCTTGGGTGTTCGTAATTACCTTAGAAGCCAGCATCATGAAGAGGCTATGCTTTTAGGGCGTCGTTTACTTGATTCGGCATTAGGCGAAAACAAACTAGATAGCATTGCTGATGAAAATATAGCGAGAGTACTTGAAGAGCACGAACTAACTACGCTTCTTGAATTACTTGTAGAAATTGGCTCTGGTAACTTAATGAGTATGTTAATTGCCAAGCGCTTATTGCAAAATGACAATGACGATTTAACTGATATAACAAGCCAAGCTAAAGCGACCATTATTGGTACTGAAGGCATGTTAGTGAATTACTCTAAGTGTTGCCGACCTGTACCAGGCGATGCCATTACGGCTCATATAAGCCAAGGTAAGGGCCTGACCGTTCACCGCCAAGAATGTAAAAATATTCGTGGTTGGGAAAATGAGCGCTCTAAATACTTAGTTGTAAAATGGGACGATAACCCAGAAAAAGAATATATTGCAGCTCTGAGAGTTGAAATTATTAACCATCAAGGCGCGTTAGCTAAGCTAACCAATGTTGTCGCTACAACCCAAGCCAATATTGTCGAAATTGCCACCGATGAAAAAGAAAGTAATTTATACGTGATAGATTTAGGGGTTACCGTTAAAAACCGTATCCACGTTGCTAACATTATGCGCCGCATTCGCGTTATGCCTGATGTACAAAAAGTCTATCGTAAAAAATAAAATAGGAAACACATGAATAAAGCATTTATCTCTACCGACAAAGCACCTGCAGCTATTGGCACTTATAGCCAAGCAGTTAAAGTAGGTACCGCTGTTTATTTATCTGGTCAAATTCCATTAGTTCCAGAAACGATGGAAATGATTTCAGAAGATTTTAGCGAGCAAACGCATCAAGTATTTAAAAATATTGCTGCGGTATGTGAAGAAGCAGGCGGAAAAATTCACGATTTAGTTAAAATCAATATTTACCTAACTGATCTATCTAACTTCGCCACTGTAAATGAAGTGATGAGCCAATACTTTAAACAACCTTACCCAGCTAGAGCTGCATTAGGTGTTCGTGCACTACCAAAAGGTGCACAAGTTGAAATAGACGGAATAATGGAATTACCTTCTACCAATTAAGTATTACAGGCTATAGAGCTTCTCTATAGCCTTTATTTTTCGCTCCACACTTCGTTTTATCTGACTTCTTGACTCAAATGTAAATTTCTAGCAATCTGTAGTTGTGTTTTAAAAAACAAACTTAACTTAAGTAGTAAAAAAGGATTAACTCGTGTTTAAGCTTGCCAACAATGGAAATGTTTTACTTGATGTAAAAGAACATATTCCTCCCAGCGCTGCATTTATTTTAGAGGCTCTCGAAAAGTCAGCTTTTTGCGACTGTAAAATAGATCATGACGCTATTAATGATTTTTTTAAAAACGAAAACACACAACAAACTCTCGTTGTAGCAACAAAACACAATGCCACTTTAAATGTAACAATTAGCGACGATAAAATGCTGGCCATTGGCGAGCTAGCGCTTGCCCAAGGTGGAAAGTTATTAAGCTTAGAAGATGCAAAAAAACAACTCGTTAAAGCAGGTATTGTGCGTGGGTATAAACAAGCTTTTTTAGAACAGCTGCTACAAAAACAATCTGAACACTCTGCAGGATCTGTCGTTAAGGGGATATTAGCTAAAGGTAGGCTCCCAAGCGATGGTTTAGCCACTAAACTAATAACAACCGTAGAGACTTTAAAAGACCGTTTAAAAGCGCCCAAGCTCAAAGAAGATGGCAGTGTGGATATGCGCGACTTTGGCAAGCTTGCAAGCGTAGAACCTGGCTCTGTGCTTATTCGCCAGCAACCTGCAACTCCCGGTAAAGAAGGCTTTACCGTAATAGGTGACATACTGCCCGCAAAACCCGGAGAAAATAAACAATTAGTCGCCGGCGAAGGGACTGAAATATCAAAAATGAATCCGCTTGAGTTAGTCTCTACTATTGCTGGTGTTCCGGTTGAAATTAATAATGGTATGCGTGTCGACGATATTTTTACCATTTCAGATGTAAATGTAAAAAGCGGCCATATTGATTTTCAAGGCAGTGTTATTGTTACTCGCAATATAGACCCAGGGATGAAAGTAACTGCCAAAGGCGATATTACTATATTTGGCACGGTTGAATCTGGCGAGCTTACTGCAGGAGGAAACATCACGGTTAAACAAGGCATTATTGGCCATCAAAAAATGGATAGTAAGTCACTTTCTTGCAAGCTAATTGCGCTAGGTGATATTCATGTATCTCACTCGCAGTATTGCTACCTCGATGCAAATAATATTTTTATTGATCGCCAAACAAGCCATTGTGTAATAAAAGCTAAGCGCTTACTGCAAGTAGGCCAATCCGACTTACCTAAGGGTAAAATATTTGGTGGTGAAATACTTGATGCAACAACTCTCATTGCTGGCGAAATAGGGAATGAATCAGGCGCTAAAATGATTATTAACCTAGCGACTTCTGGCGCTGAAATAACAGCGGATACTGATAATTGCTTTAAAGACTTAGCTAAAACAGATGCACAATTAGATACGCTGCAAGCAGCGCTAGAAAAAACTGATTTAGTGAAGGATGCCGAAAAGAAGAAAATATTAATTACTAAAATTGGAGCTACTCAGAAACATTACTGTGAGCAAGCAGAACTATTAGAAAAACGTCTTTCAAACTTAGATCATGACTTACACGATTTACTTAGCGACGCTAATTTAACGGTGAATTCTGTTTTGCATTCAGGCGTAGAGATTCATATTTTTGATAAAGTACTTAAAACAATCCGCAATTACCCTCCGTGCAACGTTAAACTTTTAAATAATAAAATTGAAATAGAGTTTAAAACACACTAAAAAATTGAGTGCTCTATTGAGCACTCAAATTAACTCACTTTTTTACAATTTAAAGTAAGCCACTTACCGTATCATAAGTTTGACTTGGCCATACACCCACTTGTACTTGGCCAATATGCTGCTTTTGTAGCAAT
The DNA here is from genome assembly GCF_015864295.1 of Pseudoalteromonas sp. NZS127_1. NCBI lineage: Bacteria > Pseudomonadati > Pseudomonadota > Gammaproteobacteria > Alteromonadales > Pseudoalteromonadaceae > Pseudoalteromonas > Pseudoalteromonas sp. NZS127_1. The sequence continues at coordinate 54,396 of NZ_JADYXO010000012.1, forward strand.
AGCATAGCCAAGCGCGACTGCCCTATTCCACCGCCAATCGTTTGCGGAAATTTACTTTGTAGTAGCGCTTTATGCCAATCAAACTCTAAGCGGTCTTCATCTCCAGTTGTACTTAACTGCGCTTTTAAAACCTCAGGACTTACACGTATACCCATTGATGATATTTCAAATGCATCTTCAAGTACTGGGTTCCATACTAAAATGTCACCATTTAAACCCATATATTGATCGCATGTTGGCGTAGACCAATCATCGTAATCTGGGGCTCTTACATCATGAATTTTGCCGTCTCCAAGCACGCCACCAATACCAATTAAAAATACAGCACCATATTCTTGTGCAATGGCTTTTTCGCGTTGCTTAGCACTAAAATCAGGATACATTTTACGTAGCTCCTCACTGTGCACAAACTTAATATCGTCCGGTAAAAATGGCGTTAAACCATAAGACTCGCTTACAAAAGCTTCCGTCTCTTTTATCCCTTTATAAATACATTGAACAGTTTGCTTTAGTGTTGCCAGCGAACGCTCTGTCGTTTCGCTAATTACTTTTTCCCAATCCCACTGATCAACATATACAGAATGAATAGGGCTTAATGAATCTTCGTCTGGGCGCAAAGCTTTCATTTGAGTGTAAATACCCTCACCAACACCAAAGCCATAAGTAGCCAGTGTTTTACGTTTCCACTTAGCCAGTGAATGCACCACTTCGTAGCGGCTATCTGTAATCGCTTTCACATTTACAGCAACTGCGTTTTCATGGCCGCTTAAGTTATCTTGCGTGCCGTCGCCAACCTTAGCCAAAATTGGGGCTTGAACCTCAACCAGCCCAAGTTGGGTTTCTAGTTGTTGTGAAAAAAATTGCTTAACTTTACTTATTTGCTGCTGTTGCTGCACATAGTGTGAACTCATAATAATTGGCCTCATTCCCAGTTATTGTTACTTGCTTAATTGATAAAAAGCGCTCTAACTAGCGCCATTAATGAAGTTAATGTAACGATTTAAAGGATTAATTCAATATCCCATAACAAAAATAGCTTTAATATATAAAAATCATTAATTAAGTGGTATAAAAACCATATATTCGATAATTTTATGACAAATATATAATGGAAAATTATTTAATCGATAATCTCGATAAACAGATACTTCATGCGTTAATGGCAAATGCCCGTACTGCGTACGCCGAATTAGCAAAAAGATTTAATGTAAGCGCTGGGACAATTCACGTAAGAATTGAAAAAATGAAGCAAGCTGGGATCATTACAGGCACCCAATTAACGATTAATACTAAACAGCTAGGCTACGATGTGTGTTGCTTTATAGGTATTAATTTAAATAACGCACGTGATTACCCACAAACACTTATAAAGCTAGAAGCATTGGAGGAAGTGGTAGAGGCTTATTACACAACAGGTAACTACAGTATATTTATAAAGGTAATGACAAAGTCCATTGATCACTTACAAGATGTGCTGATTAATAAAATACAGGCAATAGAAGCCATACAATCAACAGAAACACTTATTTCTCTACAAAATCCAATTAGCCGTACGGTAATGCCTTAACTGCAAAAATCTCGTATAATTGCCGAAAAAAGAGGATAACCATGCAGCAAACTCGCTATCAAAGAATCGAAGACGTACTTTCGCGCCGTCAAACAGACCTAACAGTGTGTTTAGAAGACGTGCACAAACACCATAACTTATCTGCAATAGTACGAAGTGCTGATGCGGTTGGTTGCCATCACGTACATGCTGTATGGCCTGAAAAGCAAAAATGGCTAACAAATAATACCTCAGGTGGCAGTAAAAACTGGCTAGAGACGCACTTACATAGAAATATTGATGATGCCGTTACTGCAATGCGTGAACGCAATCCAGAAATACAAATATTAGCGACTCATCTATCAGAAGATGCCGTTGATTTTAGAGAAGTAGATTACACCAAGCCAACGGCTATTATTGTTGGACAAGAAAAAACAGGGATATCAGAAAAAGCCCTAGAATATGCCGATCAAAATATTATTATTCCAATGCAAGGCATGGTGCAATCACTAAATGTTTCGGTTGCTGCTGCGCTAATATTGTTTGAAGCACAGCGCCAACGCGAGCTGGCTGGTTTATATAATAGAGATATGCTGAGCGCCGAAGTTAAACATCCACTTTACTTTGAAGGCTGCCACCCTATTATCGCAAGGCAATGTAAACAAAAAAAATTACCTTATCCTGCACTTGATGAAAACGGCGAAATAGTCGCTGATGAGAAATTTTGGCAAGCTTTAAAACATACTTGATGGACTAAAGCTCTGTAAGTACACTTAGCCTACTCACAAATAATAAGATTGGTACAATTTGTCTAAACCTAGCTTAAATCAATACCCAATTACAGAGCTCAAAGGGGTCGGCCCAAAAATGGCTGAACGTTTGTTAAAGCTAGGTATTTTAACTGTACAAGATATGCTTTTTCATTTGCCACTTCGCTATGAAGATCGCACTCGCTTATATGCCATCAATGAGCTGGCACTTCATAGCCACGTAAGTGTTGAAGCAACTATTGAAACAAGCCAAATAACGTTTGGTAAAAGGCGCATGCTTGTTTGCCAGATTAACGATGGCACGGGCAGGCTAACACTACGATTTTTTAATTTTACCGCTGCACAAAAAAATGCATTTAGTGCCGGTAAAATAATACGTTGTTTTGGTGAAATACGCCGTAGCCGCGTTGGCTTTGAAATGAGCCATCCTGAATACAGCATCAGCGATACTTCTAACGAACAACCAGTAGCTACAACGCTTACGCCCGTGTATTCAACAACCGAAGGTTTAAAGCAACTATCGATTAGAGCTTTAAGCGAACAGGCTATTGATTTACTACATAAATACTCAGTAGAAGAACTACTGCCTTCACAGTGGCAGCCATCAAATATGCCACTAAGTGACGCCTTATTATTACTGCACCGCCCACCTAATGATGTTGATGTAACTGCATTAGAGCTAGGAACTCACCCTGCTCAACAGCGCCTGGTATTTGAGGAGCTACTTGCTCAAAACCTCAGCTTATTAAAAGTGCGAGAGCAAGGACAACAAGTTAAAGCCGTAGCATTAAATCCGGTAAACACATTAGAAAGCCAATTTTTAGAACAACTTCCTTTTGCACCCACAAATGCACAAAGCCGCGTAGTTGCTGAAATTAAAGGTGATATGCAACACGCATATCCCATGATGCGTTTAGTACAAGGCGATGTAGGTTCAGGTAAAACCCTAGTAGCAGCACTGAGTGCACTAACCGCTATTGCGCAGGGCTTTCAAGTAGCTTTAATGGCGCCAACAGAGATTTTATCAGAGCAACATGGTGTTAATTTTACAACGTGGTTTAATCAACTAGGTATAACAGTTGCTTGGCTTGGCGGTAAAACAAAGGGTAAAGAGCGCGTAGCAACACTTGAAAAAATAGCCTCTGGTGAGGCGCAAATGATTGTAGGTACTCACGCTTTATTTCAAGATGAAGTAAAGTTTAATAACTTAGTGCTTATTGTTATTGATGAACAACATCGCTTTGGTGTCCACCAGCGTTTATCACTGCGTGAAAAAGGTAAATTTGGTGATTGTTACCCTCATCAACTCGTTATGACCGCAACACCTATTCCACGTACGCTCGCGATGACAGCCTATGCCGACTTAGAAACCTCGGTCATTGATGAGCTACCACCTGGGCGTACGCCCATCACAACAGTAGCACTTCCAGATACTCGCAGAGACGATATTATTGCCCGCGTTAAATTAGCGTGTAACGAGCAAGGCCGCCAAGTTTACTGGGTGTGTACTCTTATTGATGAATCTGAAGTACTGCAATGCCAAGCAGCCGAAGACAGTGCACTACAGTTAAAAGAAGCATTACCAGAGCTAAACGTAGGTTTAGTACATGGGCGAATGAAATCAGCTGAAAAACAAGCCATTATGAGCGAGTTTAAAGCAGGCAATATACATGTTTTAGTTGCCACTACGGTTATTGAAGTTGGTGTAGATGTCCCTAATGCGAGCTTAATCATTATAGAAAACCCTGAGCGCTTAGGCTTAGCACAGCTGCATCAGTTACGTGGGCGAGTTGGCCGTGGCGCTACTGCATCGCATTGCGTGCTTTTATACCACGCACCACTGTCTCATACTGCTCAAAAGCGATTAGGTGTACTACGCGATAGTAACGATGGTTTTGTGATAGCAGAGCGCGATTTAGAAATTCGTGGCCCTGGTGAAGTACTCGGTACAAAACAAACAGGGTTAGCCGAGTTTAAAATTGCAGATCTTACCCGCGATAAGCACATACTTAATCAAGTAAGACCGATTGCACAGCAAATGCTTAAGCAACACCCAGAGGTTGTTGACCCACTAATTCAACGTTGGTTGGGTAACAAGCAAAATTACGCGCAAGCGTAACCACTCTATTTTCGATACTTTTGAGTTTACTAAGTTAATTTACTAAATTAGCTTACTAAGGATATAAAAAAGCCAGCTCTAAACAATATAGAGCTGACTACTGATATCTAAACTGAGCTAAGCTAAGCTAAGCAGTATAAAAGCGATTCGCGCCTTTTACTGCTCTTAGTTAAATTTAAGCTTTGTTAAGCTCAAATATAAGCGATGTTTGCGGGAATGATATTGGCATTTGTAAACCAAACTGCATTAGCGCTTCACCTGTAAATGTTTGACCATTTACCGCAGCAATAGAAGATGGGCGATACTCTTCAAATTTTACCGGCCACACTAAATTAAGTGTGTACTGCGCATCGGCATCTAGGCCAACAAAACGAAGCTTATTAGGCGCTGTACGCGGTGTTTCGCGAACGCTGTTATAGGCAAATAACGCTTTTGTTTTTTGCTCATCGATTAAACCAAAGTTAATTGATAAATCGTCGCTATCTAGGCGGTATAAATCGGCAGCATGAATAAACTCCCGATGCTCTTTGTGAAGTGCTATTGCCGCTTTAAGTGCATTGTATTCGTGATCGGTCAGCTCACGTGGGTCCATTTCAATGCCCATGTGGCCAAACATTGATACCGCAGCACGCATTTCAATACTTACATTACGCCCTGTAATATGACAATCACGCGGGCCTACATGTGCACCCATAACCGACGATGGAAAGAAGAACGAACATCCACGCTGTATTTCAAGGCGATCAAGCGCATCGTTTGAATCTGACGTCCATACACGGTCTGTGTGTGCAAGTACGCCGTAATCTACACGTGCACCACCTGACGAACAGCTTTCTATTTCAAGACCAGGATGCGCCGCTTTAATACGGTCAATTAGACGATAAAGTGCTAATGTTTGCTGGTGTACTGCTGGCTTACCATCAAAATTACCCGCATGATTAATATCGCGGTTCATATCCCACTTAATGTATTTAATAGTTGGGTATTCAACTAAAATATCGTCGATGGCTTTGTACAGGTACTCAACAACCTCAGAGCGTGTTAAATCAAGTACTAGCTGATTTCTAAAGCTTAACTGCTCGTTATTTTCTGAGCCTAAAACCCAATCAGGGTGAGCACGGTATAAATCGCTATCTGGGTTTACCATTTCTGGCTCAAACCAAATACCAAACTCCATACCTAAGCTGTTTACATGATCAATTACTGGCGATAAGCCATCTGGGTAGATTTTATAATCTACTGTCCAATCACCTAAGCCTGCGTTGTCGCCACGGCGGCCTTTAAACCAGCCATCATCAAGTACAAAACGTTCAATACCTAGCGGGGCCACTTTGTCGGCTAGTTGCTTAAGCGTATCTACGTCGTGATCAAAGTAAATGCCTTCCCATGTGTTGTAATGCACAGGGCGCGTTTTTTCACGTTGCGCTTGGCTAAGTAAATTAGCTTTAACAAAACGATGAAAATTACGAGAAAGCGCACTAAAACCTTCACTCGAAAACGAGCCATAAATGCTCGGGCTTTGATACGTTTGACCTTTAGCAAGCGTAAGCTCACCAGGAAGTAATAGCTCACCCATTTGTACATAACGACGACCTTCAGCTAAAAGCTCTGCGCGTAGTTTATTGTTGCCGCTCCAACCTAAATGAAAGCCGTAACATTCGCCGTGCTGCTCGCCTGCATTTTCGTTATGCACTAATAAACCAGGGAATACATCGTGTGATGTTTTGCCTTTACGGTTTTCACGAACAAAACTGCCTAAGACTAAATCAACCGATTGACGTTGAAATTCATTTGACCAACGACCTTCAAAGCTCACTATTTTGCTTACGCTATCTGGCAGCTGGAATGTTGGCGCCGCGCAAAAGTTAACACTTAATGGCGAATCGCCTAAATTAGTTAATACGGTATGCGCGCTCAATACGTCAGTGTTTTTATCAAGCGTGATGCTGTGCACTACTTCAATACCACGAAGTTTATCTACGCTTACAAACTCAAGCGTTGCTGATGATGGCTGACGAACCTCTTTTAGCTTTGGCCCTACAGACCAAGCAATAGAGTCGTTTACAAGTTCAAGCCCTGGCGCACCAGTAAAGCCCTCGCCTAATAACGGAGATAGAGAAATAGGCGCTTCTTCAACCACGGCACATTTTACTTCTTGGCGGGTAGCAAGCTGAGTTAGCATTGTTTCTGTTGTTTGCTCAGATAGGCGTTTACCAAAGTACAGTAACGCCGGTGTTTTGCTCTGGCAGTCGAAAATAACGGTGCTGTTTACACTGTCTAATCGATAAAATGATTTAGTGTCGGCCATGATTTTCCTATCCTCTTGTTCATTGTGTGAGTTATAAATATAACGAAAGTAACTTAGTGATACTAAGTATTAATGTGTCTCTCGTTCTTTGAGGCACAATCTATCAGATGGTGACATTCAATAATAATAGTATATATCATATAAATTGGATTTTGATAGTCTTTACATCGCAAATAGTTAGATAAACTCACTGGAAGTACCACTGTAGCAAAAAGCTATAAACCAACCTTAACTTTAAAGTGCTGTTACTAATTTCTTATACATATAAAAAAATCGGCCAGAGTTGCCCCATGACCGATTTTGTCAGCTTAAATTATTTATACGTTATTTTTGTACTTGTGCTTGTGCTTGTCCTGCATCATCAAGTTCAGATGTTTTACCTGCCCATTGTGCATTCAAACCAAACACCACTTTATTTACTATTAATGCAAAAGCTACACATACAATCAGTGTAATTGGCATTAAGTGAATGTAATGAATATCAGTATGTAGTGGTGAGCTTGCAAACGTAAGCATGCCGTACATAACTACACCTAAAATTACTGCTGCAATACCCGCTCGTGCATCAACATTTTTAAATAATAAGCCCACTACAAAAATAGAGAATATAGGCATACTTAATAAGCCATTTAATTGCTGTAGTAAGTTAATAATGCTATCTGCTTGCTGATAAATTGGTACAAGTACCAGTGTTAAGCTTGTTAGTAGCAATGTTACGTAACCACTTAGCTTTACAACACTTGGCTCTTTATTAAAATATGCTTCGTGAATGTCACATACATACAATGCGGTTGCTGAGTTTAATAAGCTGTTGTAAGTAGATAGTACTGCTGCAGCCATTGCTGCTGCAAATACACCGGTTAACCATGCTGGCATTACATCACCCACAATTCGACCATAAGCGGCGTCGCCAATATCACCATAAAGCTTAAACGAAATAATACCCGGTAATACCACGATTGCAGGGACGATTAAAAAGCGAATGCCCGCCGCTGCAAATATACCTTTTTGCGCTTCTTTAACATTAGGCGCTGCCATTGCTCGCTGCGTAATTGTTTGGTTAGTACCCCAGTAATACATTTGAATGAAGATCATGCCGGTTAAAAGTGTTGGCCACGGAATAGGTGAATCAGCATCACCAATTAATGTTAAACGTTCTTCTGGAATACCCGTAAAGTCATAATCAATTGCATTAAGTGCTAAAAACACCACTAAAACAGCCATACCGAGTACAAGTATACCGTTGTAAGTATCCGATACAGCAACTGCACGCAGGCCACCAAAGAAGGCATAAACAGCACCAATAATAGCAAAGGCTGTCGCAATATACATAAGCGGAATATCAACTTTGAACATGGTTTGCATAAACAGCGCACCAGAGTAGATTACCGCAGGCATGTAAATAAGTGCATTGCCTAAAAAGAACAACCCACCAATAACAGCGCGAATATGCTTGTTGTTATAGCGCTTTTCTAAAAGCTCGGTGGTGGTTGTACAGTTGTATTTGTAATAAACAGGAATGAACACTTTGGCTAAAATAATCAGCCCTATAATTGCTGCAAGCTCCCACCAAACAAGCAAAGCCATTTGGTTACCATTCATTCCAACAAGTTGGTCAGTACTTAAATTAGTTAATGTGATTGAACCTGCAACAAACATCCAAGTAAGGCCACCGCCCGCTAAAAAATACTCTTTGGTTTGGCTTTGTCCGTTATTACGATTTTGGCCTCGGCATTTCCAATAAGTAAGGCCACCAATTAAAGCTGTGACAAAAACAAAAACCACCAGCTGTAAAATGTTATCTGACATGTGTGTGTCTCCTGCGCGTTATGCGCAATGTCTGGGTAATAAAAAATGCACGCTACAGCGCGTGCGCATCTCGACTTAGTTCTAACTTAATCTGCTTTAAAGGCATAAGTTCGGGACGTTGGTTGTGAAGCTTTACCAATGCATTTAACTGAAACAGTGAAATGAGCATGCTGTTAAGCACACTTAAGTAACCCTGTTTTTGTAGTTCTACAATGGTATTGCTATCTAATGTTTGCAGTTTGTCTTCATCAACGGTGCTCAAACCTTGGATGGTTTGGGTTTCGCCTTGTTCAAACTGCAAAACAATATCTATGTTTTTAATGAGCCCTAAACGCGCAACTTCTTGGGTAAATTGATACGTTTGATAGTCATTTTTTAAATCGCTTTCTAACAACTTTTGCTGTGCACTTAAAAATAAACTTGGGTTACCTTTAGCATCAAATAGTGACTCACCCTGCTCGGTATTTACTGCTGAGCTTTGCTCATCAATCGCAATAAAATAATCGCTACTATTTGCTTCTCGAGTCATTAAGTAAAGCGGCTGGGTTTGCATGCATACCGGAGTGTAAAGTGCCTGCCATTGGTTGTTATTTACCAATAGACTTTGCCCAGCACTAAAGCTTGTTAACGCTGATACTGTGTAGCTGCCATTTTGTGCGTTACGTGCTAAAAAAATAGGTAAGTCGCAGGCCGCTTTTGCTATTTCATTTGCTCTTAAATTAACTAAATGCTGTGTTTTTGCGTATTCAACAGCGGCATTGGGGTTAATTTTTAATGTTTGGTGTTTGGTGTTTACTAGTTCACTAATATCCATAGTTACACATCCTTAAACTGGGTTAGCTGCTAACCACTGCTCTATAAAAGCACGGTGCGGTGGTAAAGTTTGCAACATCTGCTGTGTAAGCTGGCTGTTACGTTCTATTATTTGTTTAGCTTGCGCGTCTTGTGAATACAAATACGCTTGTTTAGTAAAGTCAGGCTTAAAGCCCATACCGTACAAAACATACTGATAGCTGGCGGCTGGAAATAACTCTAATGCGCCATAAAAATCTTGAATAAGCGGGCCACGGCTTCCCCAAAGAAGTAAGTCTTCTTGCAAGGTTTCTGGAATAGTATCAGGCTGTATATGCGCTTGCCAGTAAGGTTCTGGGCGCTTGGTTAGCATGTAATGCAGTTTTAAAAAGTCGATAATACGCTGCCAACGATAATCCATCTGCTCATTAAAGCGCTTAGCTACAATAGGCATTACTTGGGTATCTGCTGGCATGTGCTCTGCTACAAAGCGTGCTGAAATTTCAACAAGCATAATGGCGGTAGCTTCAAGCGGCTCTACAAACCCTGCCGACATCCCTACTGCTACACAGTTTTTATGCCAAAACTTCTCACGGTATCCTGATTCAAAGCTAATTTTACGGGCTGTTAAACCGTTTGCTGCATCGCCTAAATAATCTCTTAGGTTTTGCTCTGCTTCATCGTCTGATAAAAATTTGCTTGAATAAACATGCCCTACACCTCGGCGGTGCGTTAAACCAATATCCCAAATCCATCCAGCGTTTTGCGCTGTTGCTATGGTGTGGCTCGCCAAAGACTCATCGTTTTCATCGTAAGGAACTTGCATAGCCAATGCGCTGTCGTTAAATAGCACGTGGTCCATTTTTTTAAACGGTACGTTAAGCGCTTGGCCTAATAACAATGATGAAAAGCCAGTACAGTCTATGTATAAGTCGGCATTTATGGTGCGGGTTTGATCTTTTAGAGTAAGCTCATTTATTGCACCATCGTCATCAAGCTTTACCTGATCAACAGTACCAATAATATGATCTACACCAAGCTTACTTTTACAATGCTGTTTAAGCATTTCGGCAAAAGCGCCGGCATCTAAGTGATAAGCGTAATTACAATTACCTTGATATTCACCTTGCGATATACCTCTTGGGGCTAAGCTTGCTTCGCAAATATCATGTTGAAAATTTGTTTGCTGTGCAAAGTCTTCAACATTATCTAAATAAGGGGCTAAATCTATACGGCCGTAGCCTAGCGGTACAGTAAATGGATGGTAGTAAAAGTCATTATTGCCATGAGTCCAATTTACAAACTTTCCACCTTGTTTAAAAGTGGCATTACAGGCTTTAAACACGTCAACTTCACGTAAACCAATTTGCTGAAGCGTGTTTTTCATCGTGGGCCAGGTACCTTCACCTACGCCAATTGTTGGAATGTCTGACGATTCAACCAATATCACTTTTAAGCCGTCACCATTTTGACCTTGGTGATACGAAGCTATAATTGCAGCGCTCAGCCATCCTGCTGTACCACCGCCAACTACCGCTACTGTTTTTATTGCTTTATTCATAATGGACTACTCTTTGAGTATTTTTGATAACGTTTTATACAACAAATGCCCGTTAGGGCATTTTGATTTAATGTAGTTTCATTTTAGCCAATTAGGTTAACTAACATACATTACTGCTAAATCAACCTAATTGGTATTAGCACCAAAGTGCTGCAATGAAACAAGAGGCGAGAAATTCGCCTCAAGCATTAATTAAAACGATCCGCGAATACCAAACGCGTAACGTGAGCCATTATCTTCAACCGAATAGATTTGGTTAGCAAAACGACCCGTTTGTACTAACTCTTCTTCAGTGATGTTGATGCCTTCAGCAAAAATAGTGAAGTTTTCGTTAATATCGTAGCTTGCACTAATATCCCACTGACCGTAAGTTTCTACGTTCACTGGTTCACCGTTAAAACCATTATCAACTAAGCGTAAAAAACCTTCACGGTTGTTAAATGCAACACGTGCTTGCCAGTTATCTTGCTCATAAAATAATATTAAGTTTTGTGAATCGCCTAAACCTTCAAGTGCAAATGTTTGTGTGGTGTCTGCACCTACGCTAATGTCACTATCTACGACAGTCGCATTGGCTATAATACCAAAGCCATTTTCAAATATGTGCGTCACACCTACTTCGTAGCCAGTTACTTTAGCTGACTCACCATTTTGAGGGCGAGTTACTGTGTATATTTCTGAGCTACCATTAAGCTCATCATCTGCTTGACCTGTACAAGTGGTACACGCAAAACCAGGACCTGAGCGGTCAGCCATTTCAAATGTTTCTTCACCTGTTAGCGTAACAATAAAGTCATCGACTTCTTTACTAAATACTGCAAAGCTAAATAAGTTAGCGTCGTTGTAGTACCACTCGTAAGAAATATCCCAGTTTTCTGACTGGAATGGCTTAAGTGCAGGGTTACCACCATTTGCTGTTAAGTTTTGACGGCGTGGCTCGTTAAATGTAGTAGCAGGAGATAATTGAGACATCGTTGGACGAGTAATACTGTCGTACGTTGCAAAACGTAAAATCATATTGTCTTGCAGCTCTAACTTAACATTCAAAGATGGTAGTAAGTTTGAGTAGCTAGTGCCCTGTTCAATGTTCGTTGCTGGGCCAAATACGTTAGCAAATAATGTTGCATCAGTTGTTGGCACTACATCGCTAATAAAGCTTTGTACTGCCGCTACTTCAATATCAGTTTCTGAGTAACGTGCACCTAAATTAACAGTTACTGGCATATCAGCTAGGTCAAAACCAAGCGTAAAGTCCATGTATAAGCTAGTGATATCTTCGTTAATTGTGTAACGGTTATTTTGTAGTGTTGGCTCTACTGGGAAACCTTGATCGGCTAGGTAATCAAGCATTTTATCACCGTCGTAGGTGTAGAATGTATCGATTAAGCCTGGGAAGTAGTTGCTTGCTTGGTAAGCTTCAAAATCAATTGCATCAAGTGGTGCTTCAGTACCGTAACCACAGAACTGACATTGGGTACCATAAACTTGGAAGCTTGATTTTTCACGCTCTTGACGATAAGCACCAAAGTTAATGCGATCTACTGGGCCTTTATCTGGCACGTATTCAAAATCAGCTTTTACTTCAGTAATTTCATCTTCATCAGTAAACTGTAGACCCACTTCGTTATAGTGAAGGCGGGCAAGGCTTGGATCTGGCAATGAACCATTTTCAAAGCCATCATGCTGTACAGTAGGAATACTGCCTGTACCGTCAAAAGTATAACTATTAATAATACCGACAACGTTAAAGCGGTCAGTACCTGCACGGTCGTTTTCGGCTGTTGAACGAGATACATCAAATTTTGCTTTTAATGAATCATTTACTTGCCAATCAACGTTAATACCAAATGCTTTATTAGTTACATCACGTGAGTTACGTGTATGTGATACAAAGTCACTAGCAGGGTCGCCACTTGGCGCACCCAAACCAACGTCTTGAGAGAAAGTTAAAAGAGTGCCTGTTTCTGGATCAATCGTTGCGCTACCTACGCGGTCTGGTTCAAACCAAGAGGCTAAATCGCGTACTGTTGAATCAACTTCAAATTTTGAAATCATACCATCAACAGTAATCGTAACATCGTCAGATGGTGCGTATTGCAATACTAAACTTGCGTTTGTACGTTCACGGTCTTGCTCATCAACAACTTGATCCCAGTTACGCGGAATGTAGGCATTTTCAAACAATACACCATCTGTTGGATTAGAGATTGTTTGGCCGCCGCGCCAACCTGCCGTTAAAATTTGGTTATTTTGAAGTTTACGTTGTTGATTAGTGATGGCAAAAAGCACACCTAACTTATCATCGTTAAACGTATTACTTATTAAGAATGATGTTGATGGAGATACTTCTTCAGAAAGGCTTTCGTACATACCTTTAACTGAACCTAAAATATGTAAACCACCAAAGTCAAAAGGACGTGCTGTAGTTACGTTAACCGTACCACCAATGCCGCCTTCTTGAAGTGTTGCTGTATTACTTTTATAAATATCAGCACCGGTGATTTGGTCTGCTGCTAATACATCAAAATTAAATTCACGACCTGCACTGTCTGTCGCAATTTGACGACCATTAACAAGTACAGTATTAAATTGTGGACCAAAGCCACGAATAGTTACCGCTTGGCCTTCACCACCACTACGGTCAATTGCTACACCTGTAATACGTTGCAGAGATTCTGCTACGTTTAAATCAGGAAATTTACCAAGATCTTCTGCTTTAATCCCGTCTGTAACAACATTAGATGCTTTTTTATCTAACATTGATGAACGTAAACTGCTGCGGATACCCGTTACTGCGATAACTTCAACATCTTCATTTACTACTGTAGGCGTATTGCCTTCAGCGCCTTGAGCTGCAACGTTTCCGCTTGCCAATATGCCAGTAATAGCAATACTGATCGCGGTTTTCTTGTTGAACGATAACTTATTGTTAATTATCATTTTTTAAAAACTCCTGATTGTGTGTAGTCGTTGTGTCGTTGTGGTAGTGTATATAGTTTCAAATACTATTTATATTATAAATACTTTAAACCGATAAAAAGTGCAACCTTTTCCTTAATTATGAGCATCATTTAATCACTGTATTTTTGCTTTTAATTTTCTTTAAATTAACATTGCAATGCTGTATTCACTCAGAAAAAGAGTAAATAATAACCTGTTCGTAATCCTCTCCCGGTAATAAATTAGCTTTAGGGTAATTTTCTCTATTTGGCGCATCAGGCCAATTTTGCGCTTCAAAACACAAAGCTTGACGTGCTTTAAATGGCGCGCCTACAAAGTTAGCGGTATAAAGCTGCATACCTGGCTGCGTACTTTTAAGTGTTAAATTAACCTTCGTGTGTGGCGAAGTTAACGTAGCCATCGTTTTTAAACTGCTGTCATCATTAAAAATATAGCAGTGATCAAAACCATTGCCAGCTTCTAGCTGAGAATGTGCGGCGCTTAATGCCTCACCAATTTGAGCTGATTTAGTAAAGTCAAAGCAGGTACCTGTAGCTAATGCGGCTTCATTGAGTGGAATACTGGTTTTATCGATAGGAAGATAGTGATTAGTGTTAATTTGTACACAATGTTCATTAATTGATTCGCTGCCATCAAGGTTAAAATAACAATGGTTAGTAAAATTAACGAGTGTTTCTTTGTTAGTTATCGCTTTAAAGCTCAGAGTAAGCTCGCCGTTTTTAGCACTAATCGTTTGCCAAACCTGCAACTCACCGGGGAACCCTTGTTCGCCATCGGGTGAGCAATAATAAAGCTCCACTTCACTTTCACTTTGTTTAGTTACTTGCCAAAGTACTTTATTAAAGCCTTTAACACCGCCGTGCAGGCTATTAGGGCCATTATTTGCTTCTAATTGATACAGCATACCAGATAAGTTAAAACGCCCCCCTGCAATGCGATTAGCGTATCGACCTACTGTTGCACCTAAGTAAAATGGGTTTTCAAGATAGTATTGAGGGTCATCGACGCTAAGCGTCATTTCTTGTTTTTTAAATTTAATGCTTTTTATGATTGCGCCAAATGGCAAAATTTCAGCTGTTAAGTTTTGACCATCACTGAGCTGAATAACTTGTAAAGGTTGGTTATTGGCAATAGATGTCACACGTATTCTCCAATCAAATTACCGAATTAACATTTCCTGTTATAACGGCGCAACAATATATAATATAAATAGTATATAACTGAAGCCTGTAACTCAATCTAAATACGTTAAAATTTCTCGACAAAAATCACAGCTGCCATCATATATTTACAATAATCCAGCTCAGTATGGGCTTATGTAAAATATAAGCCTCGTAAGGTTAACTGCTTTGGCATATATGCTCGTTAAGCGCTGCTTTTTCGTCGATGCTAAGTGCTTGCTTTGATTTAGCAATAAAGTCGTACCTCACCATAATGGCCTTACCTATTGCGCAGCATTTATCGTGTTGCCACGCTTCTTGTCTCAGCGTAAAAGAGCTAGTGCCTATATGCTCTACAGACGTTTTAACTGTTACCTCATGGCCATAAAATAATTCGCCTACAAACGACACTTCAACTTTGGCGATAATCAATTTCCAATCGTGTGGATTTAAATCTGGCGTAAAAAACTTAAAAATAGGTCCACGTGCGACTTCAAACCATACTGGGAGTACGGTATTGTTAATGTGTCCGAGTGCATCTGTTTCGCTAAAGCGCGGCATCACTTTTTCAATAAACATAAAAATCCAATAATAATTATATAAAGGTAAACCATGACGGACTTTATACGCGTTGTTGATAACGCATTAAGCGATGAATTTTGCGATCAATTTATTACCATATTTGCGCAAAGCCCGCATGTAAAACAAGGGGTAACATCGGGCGGTATCGACTTAAAGAAAAAAGACAGTCACGACCTACACTTAAATAATCACCCCGAATATGCACAACAATTAAAACATATACAACAAACGACTGCACAGCATGTTTTTAAGTATGTTGAGGATCATATTTTTATGATGATTGGGGCATTTAGCTTAAAGGTCTATCACCCAAAAACAGGCGACGTTGTCGATTTAACCCAAGAAAATTTTGAAGAAGTGGGTAAACCGCAATTACCTTTGCTAGTTCAGCAAATTTTTAGACTTGGTAATATTCAAGCGCAAAAATATGAAGTAAACAAAGGTGGCTACCCTTACTGGCACAGTGAAGTTTACCCGCAGCTACAGCACAATGAAGCTTTGCATCGCGTGTTGTTATTTATGTTTTATTTAAACGATGTTGATGAAGGCGGTGAAACGGAGTTTTACTATCAAAATCGTAAAATAGCACCTAAAAAAGGCACTATGGTAATAGCTCCTGGCTACTTTACACATACCCACAGGGGTAATAAGCCAGTATCAAACGATAAGTATATTTTAACATCGTGGGTGTTGTTTAATCGTGCAGAACAAATATATGGTGCGCCAAAGAGTTAGCGCACCAAAATCAGTATTATTTAACCGAGCAGTTCATCAAATAAATTAAACAACTGATCTAGCTCTTCAATCGTGTTGTAGTGCATACAACCAATGCGCACTACACCGCCTTTATCAAGCACATCTAATTGCTTGCACAAACCTTGCGCGTAAAAATTACCATCCCACACACAAATATGCTGCTTACCTAAAAATTCTGAAACGGCGCGTGGCTCAAGCCCTTCAAAAATTAAAGCAAAAGTAGGTGTACGCTCATTTAAGCGATCAAAGTCATCAATACCAAACAACTTAATGCGTGGGTAGTTTACCAAGCGCGTTAAAAAGTGCTCACTAAGCGCCATTTCGTGTTGTTTAGTTTTAGCAAAAGCTATGCTTAACTTTTCGCGGCGTGAATGGCTATCGTCAAGTTCGCTAATTGCTGCAATGTAATCAACAGCAGCAATAAAGCCCGCCATAGCTTCAAAGCTTTGTGTGCCGGTTTCCCAACGACCTGGTGCTACGTCTTTAGCGGGTTCTACTTTATAAGGCGTAAACCCGTCTAAATGTTCTTTTTTACCGTAAACCATGCCTAAATGCGGGCCAAAAAACTTATATGCAGAGCAGGCTAAAAAGTCGCAATCAAGCGCTTGCACGTCAACAAGTTCATGCGGTGCGTAATGTACGGCATCAACATAAACAAGTGCGCCTACAGCATGAGCAAGCTCTACAATACGTTTGATATTGTTAATTGAACCTGTGGTATTTGACGCGTAAGTTACCGCTACAAGCTTAGTATTGCTGTTTAATAAGCTCTCAAATTGCGCCATATCTAAGCTACAATCAGCTTCGTTAATAAGTGCAGTGTTAACTTTAACGCCCTTATCTTCAGCTGCTTGTTGCCACGACGACACGTTTGAGAAGTGATCGGCATTGGTTACAATTATTTCATCGCCAGCCTGCCAGTCACGTGAAATTGCACGGCTAAAGCTAAATGTTAGGCTGGTCATGTTTGGACCAAACACAATTTGTTGTGAGCTAGATGCATTAAGTAAATCAGCGGCGGCTTGACGCGCATTCGCCATCAACTCAACCGTTTTATCACTTGAAAAAAACGCGCCACCTAAGTTCGAATTATAATGACCTAAATAAGCTGTCATCGCATTAAGCACCGATGTTGGCACTTGCGAGCCACCTGGTCCGTCTAAAAATACGGGCGATTTACCATCAACGTTTTGCATTAATGCAGGAAACTGCTCACGTAATTGCGTTATGTTCATGCTTATTCCTTAAGACGTTAATACAAAACAATCCAGGTAACCTGGTTTGCTAGCATCAATTTTGTTCATAGGTGTTGCGTTGTGCCACACTTGACGGTCATTTATTAATGCAAACATGCCGTCTTTTATTTCCATTTTAAAACAAGGCTCAGCTTGCTTGTTTTCGTATACAAGTAGCTCGCCGCCTTCTAAGTTCTCGTGAGAAACGCCGCATATACATACATGATCAAAACCATCTTGATGTACGCCTTCTGGCGCTGCTGGCGTATCACTGTTAATAGCAAGCATACGGAACTGATGAATTTCAATATCACGCTGCTCATCAATACCGGTAAGTTGGCGAAACTCATTTACAATGCTTTTCATGCCCTCTGACTCAAGTAAACTTTGCTCTAGGTTTTCGTAAGTACGCTCTACATTACCTTGAAAAGTATTAATTGAATCGTCTTGAACAAATGCTTTGGCTTGCTGTAGCTTTATTTCACCATCTTGCATTTTAACTACTGAGTAACGACGTTTACGAAAGGCGCCATCTGCATAAGGATTTGCAGGCAGGTTATCAAAAGAAGGCTTAACCAAATCAATATTTGCTTGGTTAACAAAACGTAGTTGCAGTAAATTCTGGTTGTTTAATGCTGTCATAAAATCTCGCCTAAAATAATGAGAATATTGATGAGGATTTTAATGCATTTTGATAGGAATTTTTGCGCGATTACTTACTTTAAAAGCAACTTAAGACTAGATTTAATACAATAATATAAAAAAAGAAGCATGAACTATCTAATATTTATTTTAGCCAATAAAAAACCCGCCTAAGCGGGTTTTTAAACAAACTCTAAAAATTATACAGCTTGTTGAATAATCACGTTGTCTGCTTTTTTAGTGTAAGCAGGCATACGGTGGAAGTTCAAGTAACGGTATGTATCTGACGCCGTTGCATTGATCTTCGCAGCATACTCTTGGTACTCAGCAGCTGTAGGTAGTCTACCTATGATTGCAGCAATTGCAGCAAGCTCAGATGATGCTAAGAATACGTTTGCGCCATTACCTAAACGGTTAGGGAAGTTACGTGTAGAGGTAGACACAACTGTTGCTTTATCTGCAACACGTGCTTGGTTACCCATACATAGTGAACAACCTGGAGTTTCGATACGTGCGCCAACACGACCAAAAATACCATAGTAACCTTCTTCTGTAAGTTGGTCTTTGTCCATCTTAGTAGGTGGAGCAACCCAAAGCTGAGTCGGAAGTTGACCTTTAAAGCCATCAAGCAACTTACCAGCAGCACGGAAGTGACCAATGTTAGTCATACAAGAACCGATGAATACTTCATCAATTTTCTCGCCAGCAACATCAGAAAGAAGACGCGCATCATCTGGGTCATTTGGAGCACAAAGAACAGGTTCTTTAATCTCAGCTAAATCAATTTCAACGATATGCTTGTACTCTGCATCAGCGTCAGCTTCCATTAGTTCTGGGTTAGCTAACCAATCTTGCATTGCAGTAATACGACGTTCAATCGTACGTACATCGCCGTAACCTTCAGAAATCATCCACTTAAGCATAACAATGTTTGACTCAAGGTATTCAGAGATAGACTCTTTAGATAACTTAACAGTACAACCTGCTGCCGAACGCTCTGCAGATGCATCTGATAATTCAAACGCTTGCTCAACAGTTAGGTGCTCAACGCCTTCAATTTCTAGTACGCGACCAGAGAATTCGTTAATTTTACCTTTTTTCTCAACTGTTAATAAACCTTGTTTGATACCGTAGTAAGGGATTGCATGAACAAGGTCACGTAGAGTGATACCTGGTTGCATTTCGCCTTTAAAACGAACCAAAATAGATTCAGGCATATCAAGTGGCATAACACCGGTTGCTGCTGCGAATGCTACTGCACCCGAACCTGCTGGGAATGAAATACCTAATGGGAAACGTGTATGTGAATCACCACCAGTACCTACGGTATCTGGTAATAACATACGGTTTAACCACGAGTGAATAATACCATCACCTGGACGAAGTGAAACACCGCCACGGTTCATGATGAAATCAGGAAGCGTATGGTGAGTGCTTACATCGATAGGCTTAGGATAAGCTGATGTATGACAGAATGACTGCATTGTTAAATCTGCAGAGAAACCTAAACATGCTAGATCTTTAAGTTCATCACGTGTCATAGGACCTGTTGTATCTTGCGAACCAACAGTTGTCATTTTAGGCTCACAGTACTGACCTGGGCGAATACCTGCAACGTTACATGCTTTACCAACCATTTTTTGCGCTAGTGTGAAGCCTTTATCAGAAACTTCTGTTGCTGTTGGTACTTTAAATGTATCAGTTGCACCTAAGCCAAGAGATGTACGCGCTTTATCAGTTAAACCACGACCGATAATTAGTGGAATACGACCACCAGCACGAACTTCATCTAAAATCACATCAGATTTAAGCTCAAAAGTAGAAATCACTTTATCAGTACCATGTTGCTTAACAACACCTTCGTACGGATAAATGTCGATTTGCTCGCCCATGTTGAGTTCATCAACATTTAATTCGATTGGTAATGCGCCTGAATCTTCCATTGTGTTGAAGAAGATTGGAGCAATTTTATTACCTAAACATACACCGCCAACACGCTTGTTTGGTACAAACGGGATATCATCGCCCATAAACCAAAGTACAGAGTTAGTTGCAGACTTACGAGAAGAACCCGTACCAACAACATCACCTACGTAAGCAAGTGGTAAACCTTTAGTTTTTAATTCTTCAATCTGAGTAATTGGACCTACTTCGCCCGCTTTATCAGGTGTAATACCATCGCGTTCAATTTTTAGCATTGCTAAAGCATGAAGTGGGATATCTGGACGAGACCATGCATCTGGTGCAGGAGACAAGTCATCAGTATTTGTTTCGCCAGTTACTTTAAATACAGTAACTGAAATCTTTTCAGCAACAGCTGGTTTATTAGTAAACCATTCTGCATTTGCCCAAGACTCAATAATTTGCTTAGCGAATGTATTACCTGCTTTTGCTTTTTCTTCTACATCGTAGAACGCATCAAACATAAGTAATGTATTTGAAAGGCCTTTAACTACGATTGGTGCAAGTGTTTCGTCATCAAGTAGGTCAATCATTGGTGCGATATTGTAACCGCCCAACATTGTACCTAATAATTCTGCCGCTTTTTCTTTAGAAACAAGTGGAGAATTAGTTTCACCTTTAGCTACAGCTGCTAAGAAGCCCGCTTTAATGTAAGCAGCATCATCAACACCTGCTGGTATACGCTGAATGAACAAATCTAAAATGAATTCTTCTTCACCTGCAGGTGGAGTTTTGATTAATTCAATAAGATCAGCAGTTTGCTGAGCATCTAATGGCGCTGGTACGATACCTAACGCGGCACGTTCTTCTACGTGTTTACGATATTCTTGTAGCACAATATTGCCCTCTTGGTGACGTGAAAGTATCCGGTAGCGCTTCAAGCGCAAATAAGTTACCCAATACTTATAGTATTCTAACGCGTAATTATAAAGCTTTTATGGATAGATGAAAATCCATCCAGTTACGCAACTGATTATACCGATTATAAATACTATGAATAGTGGTTGTAGTAAAAACTATTTTCATGAATACTTGTTAAGTAAGAATCATTACCATTAACCAATATTAATTTATTACAGGCATAAAAAAACCCAGCACTTGGCTGGGTTTTTATTACAAACTATTTAATTAACGTAAAACTTTAACGTTTTTGATAGTTTTGATATGCGCTTCTACACGACGGTTCTCTGCATTTGCAGCTTTAGTGTTTGCATCATTTTTAAGACGCTCTTCACCTAAACCAACTGTAGTAATACGGTCTTTAGCAATGCCATCAGAAACTAATTGCTTAGCTACTGCATCAGCACGTTTTTTAGATAACCATTTGTTGTAAGTTGCTTTACCTACAGAAGAAGTGTGACCTTCTAAAAGTACTGTTGTATCTGGGTACTCTTTTAAGAATGCAGATACTTTTTCAATATCGTTTAAGTACTGAGTAGATACTGCTGAAGCATTGTTAGGGAAAGTCACTAATAAGCTTACAGTTACTTCTTTATCTTCATATAAAGTACAACCAGTGCCATCAACTGCATCAGTCATAGGCGTGTTAGCACACTTATCATCTGCATCAGGAATGTTGTCGTTGTCGCTATCTGTAGGAGCTACAGCTACTTCAATTACCTTAGGCTCTGGAGCTGGTTTAACTGGCTCTACAGGAGCTGAATTTTGGCCAAATAAGTAGTTAATACCAATTTTAGCGCCTACATCTGTGTAACCACGGTCAAGACCTTGGTATACAGCTGTTTCAGCATTTACAAATAAGCCATCTGTAATGAAATGTTGGTAACCAACACCTGCATTTAAGAATGTGTTGTCATCTACTACGTCCATTTCTTTAATACCGAAAAGACCGTAGAAAGGACCACCATTTAAATGGTAAAGAGCATCAATACCGTAACGCTCGCCATCAATACTGTTGCGGTTGCCAGCAACTTTATCAAAAGCATTAAAATCCATATCTGCATATTCAAGACGTGCGCTCCAGTAATCACTGAAACGGTAACCGGCTTCAACACCCCAGCCAGTTGATTCATTTACGTCAAGACCAGCTTGAGCACGCATGTTTTTCCAAGATGCGTCATAGTAGTCGCCAAATGCGCCAATGTAGAAACCTTCTTCTTTATCAGCAGCGAATGTAGATGCGCTAGTTGCAGCCAACGCGATTGCAATTGTAAGTGATTTTAATTTCATTGTTTTCTTCCCATTTGAACAATTTTAAATTGTAGCTAATCGATACTAGCTCAATCAGTTTTATATAGACTAACTGAGCCTTTGTTAATCAATACTTAACGAAAAATAAAGTTTATAACTTTTTTCTATGCCCAGTCACAACACACATCCACTTACTATAGGCGAAATTAAAACTTTATTGAAAAATAAATATAGTAGTTTTTTGTAAATTAGTACTTAGCAAGGAATGTAAGAGCAATTAAATTAAATGCACTTATAAATGTAAATGCAAAGAAACATTGCTTGGCTTTAATTCGGCGCATAATACCACCAGAATTAACATTCCCCTAGATATATGCGCATGTTTGATTAAAAAATGACTCTTTTTAATCATGTGGTTATATTTAAAGTTAAGAGTTAAGTACCACAAAAAGTCTGGTAATCATTCTCATTTATCGGCGTAGCTTGAAATTCTGATAATTTTCCACTGTCAGAATACGGGTTACTGGCTATTTTTATAAAGCGCTGTAGCAACTCACTAGACCCAGTAGCATTATATTGTGCAATTATTTCTTCGATCACATGATTACGCGGTATTACACGAGGATTTGCAGCTCTCATTACTTCATAACTATTATCGTCGGTTAAGCTTACCCACTTAGCTCTCCATTCAATTAGCGACTCTGGTATTACTACTTCTTCTTTTAAGGATTCAGTAAGCGCATCGAAAGTATTGGTGTAGTCGAGCTGGTTATCTTTTAATAGTGTTAACAACTCTGCGATTAACTCGCCGCTACTATTACAAGATTCATTTAAACCCAGTTTTTGTGCCCACATAGCCGTAAATTCAGTATTAAACTGCTCAGCAAAACTATTAATAAATGGCGTCATTAATGAAACCGCTTGCTCGTCATCATCGCTAATAAGTGGTATTAAACTCTCAGCTAAACGAGCACAGTTCCAGTTAGCTATATTAGGTTGATTACCAAATGCATACCGACCTTGTTTGTCGATAGAGCTAAATACGGTATCAAAGTCAAAGCTATTCATCATGGCACACGGGCCGTAATCAATGGTTTCTCCACTTACTAGCGTATTATCGGTATTCATTACTCCATGAATAAAGCCAACACGCATCCAGCTCACAACTAGCTTAACTTGGTTTTTAATCACAGCGCCTAAAAATGCTAAATAACGCTGCGATCCTGTATCGGTTATTTCTGGGTAGTGTCGCTCTATAGCTAAATCGGCTAAATTTTTAAGTCCTTCAACATCGCCTTGCGTCGCTAAATATTGAAACGAGCCAACACGAATATGGCTCGTTGCTAAACGAGTAACTATAGCGCCTGCTTGTGGCGGATTGCGATAAACCGTTTCGCCACTACCAACAACCGCTAAGCAGCGTGTGGTTTTAATGCCTAGTGCATGCATTGCCTCGCTCATTACGTATTCACGAATAGCAGGACCAAGTGCACAACGTCCATCTCCCCCTCTTGAGTAAGGAGTAGCACCAGAGCCTTTTAATTGAATATCCCACAACTGGTTTTTATCATCATTAATAGCGCCCAGCAAATGCGCTCGCCCATCGCCTAAACGTGGTGAAAAATGTCCAAATTGGTGCCCAGAGTAACCAAGTGCTACTGCAGGAATCGCCTGTTTTTCGTTACCGCTAAAAGTGCTAGCACGCAAATCAGCTGCAACGTTAATATTAAACTCTTTTGCTAAGCTCTCGTTCCACAGCAATAACTGAGGAGAGGCAACACTTGCAGGAAAATCTTCTATCGCAAAGTTTTCCGTAATGTCTGTGTATCTTGGCACTAATTTCATGGTAATTCCTATTATTGCTGACTTATACCAACACGGTTGTCACCAACGCCATAAGCAACAATTAAACTTAACTCTTGCATACTTAAGCCGCTTTGCTTTTGCATTTCATTAAAAAAAGCTTGGGCAGCACTCAGTGATTTTTTAGTTTGTAAGCCGCCGTCTATAATTTTATGAGCACGTAAGTAATTCTCTACATCGCGTGATAGTAAAAAGGTATCTTTACCAAGTGCTCGTAGCGCATAAGGTCCTGTATTTCCGCCTAAACGCGAACCATGTTTTTTTAAATACGCCCATAAACCAATAATATCGTCTGCTGGCCAATTAGCGACAAACTGGCTAAAACTGCCATGTTCCCCTGCTATTTCGTGGATCATGTAAGCATTTTCGGTAATTGTTTTTACTTTTTTATAGTTACGAACGATTCGCTCATCCGTTGCTTTTTGTTCCAGCATATCAGGTGGCATCATTAATAACTTATCAACGCTAAAATCCCAAAAAACCTCTCTAAAGCCTGGCCACTTATTATTAATGACTGACCAATAAAAGCCGCTTTGAAATACTTTTCGAGTAAATTCCTCAAGCCAATCGTCGTCACTTAACGTGCTTAGTTGTTTTTTAGATAGCGGTTTTGCAAGTAATAACTTAAGCATTTTTTCGGAGCCTTTTCGCTCTACCGCTCGCTTATAAATATCGCTAAATTTTTCCATACTAATTAAATACCTCACTACTTATATTGCTAGTGTACGAGAAAAGCACCCAATACGTAACCACTCCCATTATGGATGAATGAATATGCATTTAGTCGCTTGACACCTAGACGGCTAAAATGCTTTAATCGCCGTAATTACCCTATTTAAATTGCACAGGTTTGTAAGTTTTTACTCTACAAACAGGTGTAAAGGGCTAGAAGAGGTGCGTTATTCAGGTAGCGTATGTTAGGAGCGCAAACTCCAGTGAGCATACGTGAGGGGGATT
Source organism: Pseudoalteromonas sp. NZS127_1 (assembly GCF_015864295.1). Lineage (NCBI taxonomy): Bacteria > Pseudomonadati > Pseudomonadota > Gammaproteobacteria > Alteromonadales > Pseudoalteromonadaceae > Pseudoalteromonas > Pseudoalteromonas sp. NZS127_1. Next base: position 79,570 of record NZ_JADYXO010000012.1, read on the forward strand.
AACGCCGAGAAGTAACCACTTTTGCGAGGTGTTTATTTCGGGCGACTAGGTTGAACCCTAGCGACTGTCACCAATAGCTGCTTATAAAAAGCAGCTTATTAGTTTGGTGGAGAGCTTCTGGTCTTAAATATTAAGGCCGTGCGCCCTATTATTTTAAGCCCATTCGCTCTTCGAATTATTAGTTCGAACGACGTTAATGCGGCTCCTTCCATAAAGCTTTTTAACTCTTCGAATAATACCAATTGCATTAAATTAGTTATCGCTAAAATGATCACGTTTTTAATAAAGTTGGTACAAATTATAAGTTCGTGAGAGATGATCAACAACTTCAATTTAAACGACTACTCATTGTGGACCGCGCTCGTAACGCCATTTGATCAACACGGCGATGTTGACTACAACACGTTAACTAAACTGGTTAGCGATCAAGAAGCGGCACATAACGGTATTTTACTACTTGGCAGTACGGGCGAAGGTTTAGCACTCACGCAAAAAGAGCAACAAGCCATTGTTGAACACGTATGCCAACTAAAACCAGCAGTACCACTCATGGTTGCTGTGGGCGGTAGTAACTTAAAGCAACAAATTGAGTGGGTTAACTACTGTAATACACTCCCAATTCATAGCTTTTTACTTGGCTCACCGCTTTATGCAAAGCCTGGCGCTATAGGTCAAACTCATTGGTTTGAAAGCCTACTTAATGCAAGTGTTCACCCGTGTATGCTTTATAACGTACCGGGTCGAAGTGCTGTTAGCATTCCAACGGCAACAATTCAAAACTTACAAAATAATAAAAATTTATGGGCACTAAAAGAAGCGAGCGGCAGCATTGCTCAGTTTGAAGCTTATCGCCAAGCAGCGCCTAATTTAGCTATTTTTAGTGGCGACGATGCGCTAATGCCATATTTTGCCCAAGCCGGTGCAAAAGGTTTAGTGTCGGTAGCTGCAAATGCATGGCCCGCACAAACTCACGAGTTTGTTAAACGCAGCTTAAGTGGTCAACACCCTAATTTATTTGCCCAGTGGTCAAGCGCTATTAATAGCCTATTTGCTGTTGCAAACCCTATTCCCGTAAAGGTATTGATGCATTTGCAAGGTCGCTTAAGCAGCCCGCAACTTCGTCCACCTTTAACACACCTTGAGTTAACTCAAACCGATTGCATCACAACTGCAAACAACACCATTTTATCTTGGCATTAAATACAGGTTTTTATAATGAGCTGGTTAGAACTATTAAATAATTTAGAATCGGGCGCAGTACGCGCAGCATCACAAAACGAAAGCGGCCAATGGCAAGCTAACGTAGAAGTAAAACAAGGCATTTTGGATGCCTTCAAAAATGGCACTAATACTGAGTTTGCAGGTGGTTTTGTTGATAAACATAACTTAGCTCCGCAAGAATTTAGTACTGACGATGGCGTACGTATGGTGCCGGGTGGCTCTAGTGTTCGCCGTGGTGCTTATGTTGCTAAAGGCACGATTATTATGCCACCAGCGTATGTAAACATTGGTGCATACATCGACGAAGGCACAATGGTAGATAGCCACGCATTAGTTGGCTCGTGTGCACAAGTAGGTAAAAACGTACATTTAAGTGCTGCAGTGCAGCTTGGTGGTGTACTTGAGCCAATTGGTGCAAGCCCAGTAGTTGTAGAAGACGACGCCTTTATTGGCGCTGGCTGTATTATTGTTGAAGGCGTAGTCATTAAAAAAGGCGCAGTACTTGCCCCTGGCGTGCGTTTATCAGCAACTATTCCGGTATACGACTGCGTAAACGAGCGACAACTAGATAAAGGCGAGCCTATTCCTGAATATGCCATTGTAATACCAGGCTCTCGCCCTGCGTCAAACGAATGGGCGCGCGAGCAAGGCCTAAGCATGTCGTGTGCGTTAATTGTTAAATACCGCGACGAGAAAAGCGATGCATCATTATTACTTGAAGAGGTTTTACGATAATGAGCTTTTTGAGCACGCCTATCAAAACTGCTGTAAATACAATTACACAACAGCTTGATACACCTTTTTTTGTTTACGACCTAGATCAACTAAACGCGCATCTTGCACGCTTAGTTGCGCAAACCGATGTAAAACTGTGGTACGCGGTAAAAGCAAATCCTCTGTCTAAAATTATTCAAAGCTTAGACAGTGCTGGCTTTAATTTTGACGTAGCAAGTAAAGGTGAGCTTGAGCAAGTGCTAGCACAAGGTATTAGCTCACAGCGCGTGCTCAACACAGGGCCTGCAAAAAGCCCTAAACAAATTAAACACTTTATTGAGCGCGGAGTACGTATATTCGTAGCCGAAAGCCTCAATCAAGTACGTTGGTTAAACCAACAAGCGCAACTGCAAAATACGCAGTTACAAGTGTTACTGCGAGTGCAATTACGCTGGCCTGAAGGTGAAAAAAATCCACTGGGCGGCGACAGCCTTACGCCGTTTGGTTTGGGTTGTAATGAGTGGCAAGCTTTAAATATATCTGATTATTCAGCTCTTAGTTTTGATGGTTTGCATATTTTTCAGTGGGGCAACATGCTTAGCACACAAAAGCTAAGCGACTTGTGGTCACAAATGATTGCCCCCCTTAGCCAACTTGCCAACGATTTAAATATTAGCCTTAAAATTTTAGATTTAGGCGGTGGTTTAGGCATTCCTTATACACAAAATGAAGCAACGCTTGATTGGGATGACTTAATAGCTGCTCTCGCTAAAATAAAGCATGATGCGGGTGTAGAAGAGTTATGGATGGAGCTTGGCCGTTATGCCGTAGGCGAATGTGGTCATTACGCAAACCCAGTGGTAGAGCGCAAACAAAACTATAACCAAGAACAGGTTATTTTGAGCGGTGGCATAAATCATTTATTACGCCCTGCTGTTACCAGCCAAGATTTTCCTGCTGCATTACTACGTGAATCCAGTGCTAAAACTCAAGCGGTCACTTTATACGGCCCGCTTTGTACAGCGCTTGATTGCTTAGGTGAGCATAACCTGCCAAGCGATTTAAATGAGCACGACTGGCTAGTGTTTAGCCAATGCGGTGCTTACGGCTTTACCGAAAGTATGCCGTATTTTTTATGCCACGAGCTCGCCGGCGAGTATACATTGCAAAACGGTGAACTTACCTGTGTTCGCCAAGCCGAAAATGCCAGCCACTACTTAAGGTAATAAGCATGAGTAATACAACACACATCAGCCAAGAAAACATTGTAGTAGGGGAAGTTGCAAATGGCTTACCGCTTACAATTCCGGTGTATCGTTTAAAAGGTGATGGTACAGGGCCTAGTGTTTATGTTCAGGCCAATATGCATGGTGCTGAAGTGCAAGGTAACGCAGTTGTTTTTCAGCTACTTGAGCAATTAAAACACCTTAATCTTAATGGCGATATTACATTAGTGCCTTATGCAAACCCAATTGGTTGTAATCAAAAATCTGGCGAGTTTACCCTTGGCCGATTCGATCCGATTACGGGTACTAATTGGAATCGCATGTATCACTACAATAAAAATTTAGTGGCACAGTTTGCACAAAATCATACTCAGTATGACGACGCTACATTAAAAAGTAGCTTTAAACAGGCGCTTATTGACGAAGTAGACAGCAAACTTAACGGCCCTGCTTATTTACTTAATACGGGTAAACGCATTGCGCTTAACTTACAAAAGCTCGCTCATCAGGCTGATATAGTACTCGACTTACACACAGGCCCTATTTCAAGCAAACACTTGTACTGCCCAACTTATGCAACTAACAGCGCGCGTTACTTTAATATTGAACATGTATTGCTTATTCCTAGTGATTTTGACGGTGCGATGGATGAAGCAAACTTTTGCCCATGGTGGCATTTAAGTGATGCACTTAGCGAGCAAGGTCGTGAATTATCAATACCTGTAGAAGCATTTACTGTAGAGCTAGGTAGCCAAGAAAAAATAGACTTAAAAGAAGCACTAAACGATGCAAACAGCATTTTAAGTTACTTAAATCACAAAGGCGTATTACAAAACGCACCGCATACGCCGGCTAATATCACTCGCTATGCATGTAATTTAGACGACTACTTTGCTTATTACGCCCCTATTGGCGGCATGGTTGAATACATAGCTCCCCTTGGCGGGCACATTAAAGCCGGTGAGCCTATTGCCAATATTTTGCGAATGGAGCGCTACTTAAGCGAGCAACCACTGCAAACTCTTACCCTCGATTGTGATGCAATAGCCATTCTTCACTTTGCGTCGGCAAGTGTTAACCAAGGCACCGAACTTTATAAGTTTTTTACTAACATATTTGAGCTTTAGCTCACCCTTCTCATTGCGTGAGAGTAATACCAATTGCATTAAATTAGTGATCTATTATAGCGATAAGAAAATAGCTTAATAACAAGGCTAAAATTATGGTACATAGTTGTTCTATATAAATAATTTTTAACGTAGTTAGTGAGTTATTTAATACGCTAGAATGATCATGTTTTTAATAAAATTGGTATAAATTAACTAAAATGGTTAATTTGCATTAAAAAAGCGGCCTAGGTCGCTTTTTTTCTGATCTTTATCTACTTAATGTTCGTATGTATTTTGTTATGAACAAAAATTCAGTAAAAGTTCACCGTTACATATGTAAAAAGACGTTATAATTAAATTAACGCATACAACAACCCATTCTCACAAAGGAATTACAATGAGCTGGCGCCACTGGATCACACTTTCTGCCTTAATAAGTACAGCTACCTTCGCACAAGAAGAAGTTACTACAAATGAGCAAGACAACGACATTGAACTTGTAAAGCAATGTATTTTAAATGAAGTAATTGGCGGCGACGGCAAACAGACTTTAGACGATCTTCGTAAAAAATGTTCAGCCCTTGAAGAAAACAAACAACTCACCGCGCTTGATAAACGCCAAGCTCGTGAAGAAGTAGGTAAAAAAAATAGAAATGTAATTACGCCACATAAGCGAAACTATATTTTACCACTTTCGTACGTATCACATCCAAACGATCGCCCTTTTGATGGTTTTGATGCGCTAACCGATGATAACGACGGTGAACCACTAGACAACCTAGAAGCCAAATACCAGTTATCGATTAAAGTGCCTCTTTACGATGACTTCTCTGATGAAGACCAAGCTATATTCTTTGGTTTTACACTGCAATCATATTGGCAGATTTATAACTCTGAAATTTCTTCCCCGTTTCGTGAAACCAATTACGAGCCAGAAATATTTTGGATAAATTACCTCGACCCAGAAAATGTATTATGGGGCGACGAAATGGCCATTGCCTTGGGTATTTCGCACCAATCAAATGGTCGTAGCCAACCAAATTCGCGTTCGTGGAACCGTATTTATGCAGACTTTATTTGGGAAAATGAAGGGTTCGTTTTTAGCTTTAAACCTTGGTACCGCATAGCCGAGGACGAAAAAGAAGATATTTTAGAAGCCAAAGGCGACGACAACCCAGACATATACAAATACATGGGTTACTTTGAATTTAGCGGTGCGTATCGTTTTCATGATCACGAATTTAGCTTTATGACACGTAATAATCTAAATTCAGATAACCGTGGGGCAATTCAACTCGATTGGTCATTTCCTTTATGGGGTCGCGTTCGTGGTTATGCACAATACTTTAACGGTTATGGCGAAAGCTTAATTGACTACAACGCCGATATTGAACGTATTGGTGTAGGTATATTATTAACTGACTTGTTGTAAAACAAGCTCACAAAAAAGCCAAGCTATGTGGATTGTTCCACGGCTTGGCTTTTTGCTTTTCGGCATTAAATTAAACAGTTATTTTTTAACCGCAAACACACCTTCAAACTCTGCAACTACATTGTCACCATCATAAATAGTAACAGGCACAACATAGCTTGCTTTACCTTCGGTTTCTAAATCGCTCAACTTACCTTTGCAGGCTTGCAAATCTACACAGCCACGTGGGTCAGTAGTAAGCGGTTTTAAGTACTTAATGTTAGCATCGGCTAATACAATATTACCTTCAAGCCCAGCTTCTTTAAGTGCTAAGTACGTAGCGCCCCAACCTGTTAGCGTGGCCAAGCTATAAATAGAGCCTGCAAACATGGTGTTATGTAGGTTTAAGTTAGCGTCTAGGTCGGCGCTGGTTGTAAATTGCCAATCGGTATAGCTTTCTACCTTAATACCCATCGCGTCACTAATTGGAATAGACTCACGCCACGTATTTTGTAGTACTTGCGTCCAATTTGGATGACGGAACCAGCCTGGCTCAGACGGTTTTTGCTTTATCATTTTAAAATGCTGTACATCGCCATACGCTAAATGTGCTTTTTCTTTTAGTTCGTAACCGTGGCGTTTATAAAACTCAAGCGCACGTTCGCGAGCAAATAAAACCAGTTCATCAGCATTTTGTGTCCATGCTATTTTTTCAAGCTCATGTAATAAACGACTACCAATATGTTGATTACGATTCCCTTCAGCAACGGCCATGTAACGCACTTGTGCTTGCTCATGACTGTTAAAGTGCAAACGTGCTACGCCTAGTACTTCGCCTTCTTTATTTTTTATAAAGCGGTGCTCAGAGTCTTGTTCCATATCGTCTTGTTCAGAGCCACGAGGCTCGCCCCAAGGCGCGCGTAATACCTGCCAACGCAATTGGTAATACGCTTGCCAATCTTCGCTACTTTGTGGGGTGCTTACCTGTAACATACATACTCCTGTTGTTATATAAGCCGTAAATAAAAGTCAAAAAAAGGCTACGGCGCTATACTAATAGTATTGGTTATCTACCAAGCTAAAAAAATAAAATAATTAAATTGATTGGCATTATTATGGCAAATACCATACTCCATCTTAAAAAAACTGCAAATACGACTTTGGTGATGGCTGTAAAATAACGTAAAAAAATAATGACAAAGGCCATTGCGCTTTAACGTTGCTAGTTTATGCTGAGGACATGACTGAAAAAATCAATTATATAAATTCACTGACGGGTTTGCTGAGCGATCAATTTATTGAAAATAGCCACAGCATTGGTCAGTTAATCTATTGGCATAAATGCAGTGGCGATCACATTCAAGTACGTGAGCACGAGCAGTTACGCTGGTTACTTATTAACGACACTCTTCAATCTGTTATTGATTTAAATAACCCGGATTTATTACTTTTTCCACACTTATTGTACCTAGATAAGCACTGGCAAGCTCTTAAGCCGCCACAAAAAGTGTTAGAACTCGGCCTTGGCGGCGGTGCAATTCGTAATTATTTACAACACAAATACCCTAAAGCACAAATAACATCGGTTGAAAAAAACGCCGATATTATTGATTGCTATACCCAGTTTTTTTCGTCAAATAAGAATGAGCAACTGCTGTGCGCCGATGCGCAACAGATTTTAGAAAGTGTGCAAAATATTGATTGGATTATTCTAGATTTATTTAGCCAAATAGACGCGCCTCGATTTTTATTTGAAGAGGCATTTTATAAAAAAATCTACTCGGCTTTAAATAACAACGGCGTGCTATTTATTAACTTTTTATCGCAGCATGAGTCGCAATTAAAGCAACTTCAGCAGCTATTACTCGATGTATTTGGTTGTAATGTTAGCCCGCAAAAAATTACGGGCTATGTAAATCATATTGTCGTGGTAACCAAAAACTTAAACAGATAAGTTAAACGTAACGGGCCCATCGTTACACAAGCTTACTTGCATATCAGCACCAAACTCACCTGTGGCTATTGTAAGCCCCAACTCTTTAGCTTGAGCTACAAAGTATTCGTAAAGCTCGTTAGCTTGGCTTGGCGTTGCCGCAGATGAAAAACTAGGGCGCATACCCTTTTTAGTATCAGCCGCTAGCGTAAATTGCGAAACAACAAGTAACTCACCTTTAATATCTTTAAGGCTTAGGTTCATTTTGTCGTTTTCGTCAGTAAAAATACGATAATTACTTACCTTGTGTAAAAGCTTATCGGCCGTTTGTTTGTCGTCGTGTTTTTCAACGCCCAGCAACAACAATATACCTTGGCTAATTTCGCCTACCACTTGGTTGTTAATTTCTACTTTGGCATGCTTTACACGTTGTATTAAACCTTGCATTTAAACTGTGTCCTTTACTGCTGGTTCATCATCTTCTAGTTCAAGCTCTGGTGTTTCTGGAATATCATTTGGGCTAATGCACGCAGTAAATTCAGCGCCAAGCAAAACAACGACCCACGACAAATACACCCATACAAATAAAATAGGAATGGTTGCTACTGCGCCATAAATAACTTCGTACGACGGAAAATGACTAATATAAAGTGCAAACCCTTTTTTGGTCAGCTCAAATAAAAGTGCCGCAAAAAAAGCGCCAGGTATTGCCGCTCTAAACGACACCCGTGTATTAGGCACTAAGGTGTAGAGCATAATAAAGCCCACCATCGAAATTCCATACGGCAATAGCTTTAACAAAAACCCGCTAAACCCCGGAATTCCCTGATCAGCAAACGACACCAAAGATACAATATAAGAGGTAACACCAATACTGGCACCGAGCAACATAGGCCCTAAGCTCAAAACCATCCAGTACACAGCAAATGAGATCATCATTGGGCGCTTTTTCTTTATGCGCCAAATTCGGTTCAATGTGGCATCTACATTACGTATTAACAGCAAGGCTATTGCAGCTAGAAAGCCAATACCTACCGCCGTCATTTGGTTGGCATTGCCCGCAAAGGAGCTAATATGCTCTCTAATAACATCGGTAGAGGTAGGGACAAAGTTGGTAAACAAAAAGCTCTCAATTTCCATGCGAGTAGATTCAAAGCCCGGAAAGGCTGAAAATATAGCAACACCCACCGCAATTAATGGCACTAAAGAAAGAAGTGTCACGTAAGCAAGGTAACCTGCATTAACCGTTATTTGATCGTCTATACAACGATTAAAATACTGCATCCACCAACCAGGTTGCTGGCGTATAAAGGACTTAACTTGCTGTTTGTAATGTGAGAGCTTATCATTCATACAATTGACTTGTGCTTATATAGTTTTGATTATAATAACAATCAGCGCCATAATTTACAGCACTAACGCTCGTAAACAGGAATTCAAATGAAAAAACAAACATTACTCAGTGTTTCAATGCTTGTAGTAACACTTACTTTAACTGGCTGCCAATCAGCTTATTATTCTGCGATGGAAAAAGTGGGTGTTCACAAACGCGATATTCTTATTGACCGCGTAGAAGAAACAAAAGATTCACAGCAGGAGTCGCAAGAAGAATTTAAATCGGCTCTTGAACGTTTAACTACACTTATTGATTTTAATGGTGGCGAACTACAAGACACCTACAATCAATTAAACGATGACTACGAGTCGAGCTTAAAAGCCGCTAACGAAGTGTCAACTAACATCAATAAAGTAGAAGACGTAGCAGAGGCGCTTTTTGATGAATGGGCCGATGAGCTAGAGCAATATAAAAGTGCATCACTTAAGCGTGAAAGTAGCAAAAAGCTAGCCGCTACTAAGCGTCAATTTGATCAGCTATTACGCTCAATGCGCAGCGCAGAGAGTAAAATGGAGCCAGTATTAACCTCGCTTCATGATAACGTTTTATACCTAAAGCATAACTTAAATGCACAAGCGGTATCGGCTATTAAAGGTGAATTCACTAACCTTAAGCGCGATATTCAATTGTTGATGAACGACATGAACAAATCGATTGCCGATTCAAACAAATTTATTGAACAAATGAATAGCGCTGGCTAATTATTTGTTACTTTAACAAGCCTGCTTAATTGCAGGCTTTTTTATGTTAAAGGCATGCTAAAAGGGATTTACAATGAAACGCTTTTTAACCGCAACAATACTCTTATGTATACTAACTGCCTGCGGTGCACCTAATAATATTAATCGTATTACCAGCTCTGACTCAGTTGTTGTTATTAATGATAAGAACGGTCGTTATAAAAATTTATACGCAGATGAAAAAACATATCCCACTACCTGTACTAAAAACTGCTACCCAGCCCACCCAGACTTACTATGCAAAACCGGCAGCGAAAACTGCCAGTACCAAGGCCAGCAAACTAAACCACAACTTAGTACCGGCTATACCGTACGCTGGCTTGGCCACGCTAGTTTTGTAATTAACACCCCAAATGGTCAAAATGTGCTGTTTGATCCGGTAAAAAATCAGTTTGATTCTCCAGTCGCACTTGGCTTTAAACTCGGCGGTGGTATTTATCGTAAAGCAGGCGCTTGGCCTAGTGAGCAAGAACTGGAAAATATTGATGCGGTAATGTATTCGCATATTCATTACGATCATTTTAATAAAGCCGACATACAAAGCATTGGCAATAAACCTCGTTATTTAACACCACTCGGGATGGCCGACAACTTCCCTACTGGCAGTTTTAACATTACCGAAATGCCGTGGTACTCAACAACCAACATTGACGACTTAGTTATTAACGCCGTGCCAGCTCATCATTTTAGCGCTCGCGTATTAGTGCCCTTTATTTACGAAGATAATAATAAAGACTTATGGAATGGCTGGCTGCTTGAACAAAACGGCAGTACCTTATTTTTTGCAGGCGATACAGGCTACTCAAAACACTTTAAAGACATACAGCAAAAATATGGCGATATAGATGTGTGCTTAATCCCAATCGCTTCTTACTACAGTAAAGAAAGTGGTAAATTTTATCGTTACGTTCACACCACACCAGAGGACGCACTAAACGCCGCGAATGATCTTAACTGCAAAGTAATGATACCGTGGGGATACGGTAACTCAAGTTGGAAAATGGGCGACCATACTAGCCACTCGGCCTTACTGCGCTTATTACACATGGTTAAAAAAATGGATGCTAAAACACCGCTGTATATTTTAAACGAAGGCGAAAGGATTTCACTGTAACTAATTACTCAACTGTTTTAGGATGTGTGTTACACCAATATAAATACACAATAAAATTGAGAGATTAATGAAAAAATTAGCACTCGCCTTAAGCTTTTTATTAAGCGCTCCTGCAATGGCTATTGATGTTGAACATACATCAACTCCAATTACTATTGATGGCGTATCAGAAAGTGCGTGGGATAAAGCCGCTTGGCACGATATGCCTTATTTAATGGATGGCACATTGCCATCAAACGATGCTGACTTTAAAGGGCGTTATCGTTTACTGTGGGATCAAAACTATTTATACCTACAAGCCGATATTGTGGATGATGTTTTAATTGATACACACGCCGATCCAACCTATAAATATTGGGATGACGATGCGCTTGAGGTATTTATAGATAGCGATGCATCGGGCGGAAACCACCAATTTAATCACACTGCTTTGGCGTATCACATTGGCCTTGATAACCAAGCCGCCGATTACGGCCCTGATAAAAAAGCCCATTTGTATACCGACCACTTAGTCAGTAACTGGAAGCGCAACACCACTGCACCTTTTAACATCACGTGGGAAGTAGCCATAAAGCTCTACCCTAACGACTACAAAGAAGGCGCTGTAAATACACCAATTACACTGAGCGAAAAACAAGTCATTGGCTTTATGTTAGCGTATTGCGATAACGATGGCAGCAAAGTGCGCGAACACTTTATGGGTTCACACAAAGTACAGCCAGTAAATGGTGACAGAAACCGTGGATTTATAGACGCAGACGTATTTGGCAAAATCACCCTACTCCCTAAAAAGTAAGCCACCCCACCAATAAAAAATTAAGTAGGTTGGGTTGAGCGCAGCGAAACCCAACGAAAAAATATCCTACCAACAAACACAGGAGCTTTGCATTATCGATTGTTTTAAACATCCTTAAACCAACACAAACATACAATAATGCTGGTTTTAAGCTCACCTATTTTACCTCTCATTTCCTTCTCCTTGTACAAAAGATCTTTAAGTAAATGATTTACAAAGAGGTTAAGAGGCACTACGCTTTTAGAGATATTCATATATTCCTATTGAATAAGAAGTTGATAACCTTAAACGGAAAACAAGGTTCGAATATTGAAGCAACTATCACTCTAACCATAAATCGCTCTCTTTATAATTAAGGAAAGGGCTAATGCCTTTAGAGTTGTACTCTACGCATATGCTTTCGAGACTATTCTTAGCCATTTTCACAAAAAAGCCAATTGGGTAGACTAGTCTCCATGTCTTTGTGGATACTAATCCACCCATAGAGCTCAAATCGGTTACAGTTAATACTTCTTGATAATAAGGTTTAAATTCAACTCTGAAAGGCGATTCAGCACCATTGCCTAGTAATCTAAACTCGTGTGCAAGTTTATTCCGATACATGTAGAGCAAATTCTTATGAGTGAAACTCTCTGGTGATAATCTATCGAGTGTTTCTGGGGGCTTATTTTTTTGTTTCGGCCATTTATCTAAAAGTTCCTCAAAAGTTGGATCTAACTCTAACCCTTTGCTAATTGATAGCAGGCTATTTGAATTAGAAAATCTTTTCTTTTTCTCTAATTTAGCCCAAGAATTAAGGGTTAAAAATGAACTTGGTAATTGAGGGTGACTTTCTAACACACTACAGAGCTGTAATAAGCTAACTCTATTATTATGCTCCCAACCAGAGTGCTCTGATATTGTTTTTCGATATCGATGACCTACTTTATTTTCATTTGGAAAAGCAGCAATCGAGAGAGAATCAAAGACTGAGCATAATAATAGCTTAGCTGGAATACCTTGATGCCGGCGATTTGGTTTTGAAAAAGCAGCTGCAATCATGGTCCTATTATATGTTCTGAATCGAGTAACTTTTTCCTCAATCGTTTCCATTCGCTCTCTCCCATAGCAAACTGAATATAGTTTTCTAGCTTTGAAGTATCCTACTTTTACTAGCAATATTATCATCTATATCTAAAAATTAATTTTACTATTATAAATTTACCAATGCTATAGCCTTAGAGATTGCTCGCCAGTAGTGGAACTCTTAACTTTGGTATTTGGAGACTCACCAAACACAAAAAAGCCGCTGTATTTTGCAATACAGCGGCTTTTAAAATCACAATTCTAAATTAATAGATTATGCTTTAGGTCCACGACCTGCACGTTTACGTTCGTTTTCTGTAAGGTAACGCTTACGGATACGAATGTTTAGTGGAGTTACTTCAACTAGCTCGTCATCATCGATGAACTCAAGCGCTTGCTCAAGTGAGTAGTTAAGGTGTGGAGAAAGCGTTTGCGCTTCATCAGTACCAGATGCACGTACGTTAGTTAACTGCTTGCCTTTAAGGGCGTTAACTGTAAGGTCGTTATCACGGTTATGAATACCGATAACCATACCTTCGTATACTTCAACACCGTGACCGATGAATAAACGGCCGCGTTCTTGTAAGTTGAATAATGCGTTAGTAAGTGCTTTACCCGTTGCGTTTGCAATCATTACGCCGTTCTTACGAACACCGATGTCGCCACCTTTGTGAGGACCGTAATGATCGAACGTATGGTACATAAGACCAGAACCCGAAGTAAGCGTCATGAAATCAGTTTGGAAACCAATTAAACCACGGCTAGGGATCATGAAATCTAAACGCATACGGCCTTTGCCATCTGGAGTCATGTTAGTAAGTTCACCTTTACGTAGGCCAACTTGTTCCATAACAGAACCCTGATGCTCGTCTTGACAGTCAATAGTTACTGTTTCAAACGGTTCTTCTAGAACGCCATCTACAGTACGTAAGATAACTTCTGGACGAGAAACTGAAAGCTCGTAACCTTCACGACGCATGTTCTCGATTAAGATACCTAGGTGTAATTCACCACGACCAGAAACACGGAAGCTATCTGGGCTACCAGTATCTTCAACGCGAAGTGCTACGTTGTGTACTAATTCTTTGTCTAAACGCTCACGGATATTACGTGACGTTACAAACTTACCTTCTTTACCACAGAAAGGTGAGTTATTTACAGAGAATGTCATTGTTACAGTTGGCTCATCAACACTTAGAGGTGGTAATGCTTCAACGTTTCCTGGGAAACAAACTGTATCAGAAATCTTAAGCTCACCAATACCTGTTACAGTTACGATGTTACCAGCGTAAGCTCTATCAGTTTCGATACGTTCAAGACCTAGGTAGCTTTGTACTGCGCCAATTTTACCATTACGTGTAGTGCCATCAGCACTGATAATAGTAACTTGTTGGTTAGGAGCAACAGAACCACGTTTAATACGACCAATACCAACTACACCAACATAAGAGTTGTAATCTAGTTGAGAAATTTGCATTTGGAAGTCACCTTCAGGATCTGCATCCGGTGGTGATACTTCGTCAACGATCATCTTGAACATAGGTTCCATGTTGTCTGATGGCTCGTCTAAATCTAGTGTTGCCCAGCCGTTGATAGCTGAAGCGTAGATTACTTTAAAATCTAACTGTTCGTCAGTTGCGCCAAGGTTGTCGAATAAATCAAAGATTTGATCCATAACCCAATCAGGACGTGAACCTGGCTTATCAATTTTATTGATAACTACGATTGGCTTTAAGCCTTGCGCGAATGCCTTTTGCGTAACGAAACGCGTTTGTGGCATTGGACCTTCTTGAGCATCAACAAGTAATAATACTGAGTCAGCCATCGAAAGTACGCGTTCAACTTCACCACCGAAATCGGCGTGTCCCGGAGTATCTACGATATTGATATGGTAGTCGTTCCAAGAGATGGCTGTGTTTTTAGCCAAAATGGTAATACCACGTTCTTTCTCAATGTCGTTTGAGTCCATCACGCGCTCTTCGTTACCGCCGCGTGTTTCTAATGTACCTGATTGCTCAAGTAGTTTGTCAACCAGAGTTGTTTTACCGTGGTCAACGTGCGCGATAATCGCTATATTTCTTAACTTTTCGATGCTCATATATTTACTCAGAGAAATTAAATTCTCAATGATCCTGCAAGATCTACGCACTCATCCACGCTTTCGCGAGATGTCCCAGCATAGGATTTAAAAGGGCGCATATTATCCCTCATTAATGACATGGATGAAAGTTTATCCAATACATATTTTAAAACTTTCTCAATACTTTTACTAAGTATCTGTTTTATATATGACAATTATATGAATTAAATTTCAATATTTTTTTGAAAAACAGTCTTTTTGGCTATTTTTCCGATCTTTTTGTTACTCTTTTGCATTTAGGTTATGCTAATTTCAGCTGATTAAATTAACAACAAATTACGCTCTGTAAATTTTGCACTAAAATGGAATACTTACGCACCAACATGGTGCGTTTGTATATTCCATTTTGATGCAATGATATTTTTTTAATTTATAAACAGCCAGTTACAATAATGGCACAAAATCAGCTTAGTAAATACCAAAGCAATTATGCAGCAATAACAAAACCCAATAGTTGGAGGACACATGTCACAATCGGTTTTAGATTTTATTAAAGAAAATGACGTCAAGTTCATTGATTTACGCTTTACTGACACTAAGGGTAAAGAGCAACATGTATCGATTCCTCATCACCAAGTTGATGAAGATTTTTTCGAAGACGGTAAAATGTTCGACGGTTCTTCAATTGCAGGCTGGAAAGGCATAAACGAATCAGACATGGTATTAATGCCAGTTCCTGAGTCAATCAAACTAGACCCTTTCACTGAAGAAGCGACATTAATTTTACGTTGTGACGTAGTAGAGCCTTCTACACTACAAGGCTATGAGCGCGACCCGCGTTCTGTTGCTAAGCGTGCTGAAGATTACATGCGTTCTACAGGCATTGCAGACACTGTTTTATTTGGCCCTGAGCCAGAATTTTTCGTATTTGACGATGTTAAATACAAATCAGATATGTCTGGTTCTATGTACAAAATTGATTCTAAGCAAGCTGCTTGGAACTCAGATAAAGAATATGCAGATGGCAACACTGGTCACCGTCCAGGTGTTAAAGGCGGTTACTTCCCAGTTGCTCCAGTTGATGACTTCCAAGATTGGCGTTCAGCTACGTGTCTAGTTCTAGAAGAAATGGGCCAAGTAGTAGAAGCACATCACCACGAAGTAGCAACAGCAGGTCAAAACGAAATCGCTACTCGCTTTAATACAATGGTATTAAAAGCGGATGAAATTCAAGAAATGAAATATGTTATCCATAACATGGCTCACTTATACGGTAAAACAGCAACGTTTATGCCTAAGCCAGTTGTTGGTGATAACGGTTCTGGTATGCATTGTCACCAGTCTTTAGCTAAAGACGGTGTTAACCTTTTTGCTGGCGATAAGTACGGCGGTCTTTCTGAAGATGCACTTTACTACATTGGCGGCATCATCAAGCATGCTAAAGCAATTAACGCTTTCGCAAATGCCTCTACTAACTCGTACAAACGTTTAGTACCAGGTTTTGAAGCACCAGTTATGCTTGCATACTCTGCACGTAACCGTTCTGCATCAATCCGTATCCCAGTGGTTCCATCTGAAAAAGGTCGTCGTATTGAAGTACGCTTCCCGGATCCAACTGCTAACCCATACCTTGCTTTCTCAGCAATGCTTATGGCTGGCCTTGATGGTATCAAAAACAAGATCCATCCTGGCGATGCTATGGATAAAGATTTATACGACTTACCAGCTGAAGAAGCAGCAGAAATTCCAACTGTTGCAGCATCACTTGACGAAGCACTATCTGCACTTAGCGCAGACCGTGAATTCTTAACTCAAGGTGGCGTTTTCACTGATGACTTAATCGATGCTTACATCTCACTTAAGTCTCAAGAAGTTGAAAAGCTTAACATGACAACTCACCCAGTTGAGTTTGAAATGTACTACAGCTGTTAATTAAGCTGTAAAAAATATGTGTGTTCTCAAGCCCGCTTTGCGGGCTTTTTTAATGGTAAAATTAGTCAATCTCCACTAAAGTTAAGTTACCGATAAAAATGCAGGGCTGCAGAGTGAATAACAAGATTTTATTACTATTAATTACTTTAGGATTAAGTAATTATGGTTATTCCGGTGAAACAAAAATATACGCTTGGAAAGATAAAAATGGCGTATTAGTGTTCTCAGACACCCCTCATAAAGGGGCCCAAGAGGTAAAGCTCACCAGCCAAGATCTTAATATGCCTGCAACAAATACTGACATTTTTGACGAGCAACCTCAGCCTCAACAAGCGGCCTTTAGTATTGCTATTTCCTCACCTGATCATAACCAGACTATTCGTGAAAATACCGGCACTGTTTATGTAACTAGCCGAATAAAACCACGCTTTGAAACTGGTTTTACTATACAACTTTTTATTGATGGTAAAGCACACGGCCCAGCCAGTGACAGCTCAACCTTTGCAATTAGAGATGTAGAACGTGGTCAGCACACACTACAATTAAAGCTTTTTAATAGTAAAAACCAAGTTATTGCTACAAGCGAACCCTGCATATTTTTTATGCACCGAAAAGGGCTAAACCTAGGTAACTAAATTGGGTCATTACTAAACGTGCAGCAGTGTATTTAACCATATAACTTGCTTGCAAACATCCACGCACTAAAATGGTGCAGCTATGATTAATAATAAAAACTTTAGCCCTGAGCTACTCGATGCCATTTGGCAAAATCAAACAACCGCTATCATGTTACTTGATAAAAACTTCACCGTTGTATATGCCAATACCAGTACCAGCGAGCTGCTTGGCCTTGGTAATAAGCGCCTATTAGATCAACCGTTTGATAGCCTTTTTAACTACCATTCAATCGATTTACAGCGTATAGAACAATACTCACTAGTTGAAGGCGTAGATTGCCAGCAGCATAGAGCTGACGTGGTTTTTAGCGATTCTCGCCATGCAAAAGTAGCCGTAAGTACACGACAAATTAAGTTTAATGGCTCGCTTTATATTTTATTTGAGTGGCGCCAAACCGATGACGAAATTAAGCACGACCAAGCGTCTAATCAAATGCATCAATATCAAGCTGCCCGAAACCTAATTAGAGGGTTAGCTCACGAAATTAAAAATCCTTTAGGTGGAATTCGCGGAGCGGCGCAGTTATTGCAGTATGAGGTTGATCAACAAGAAAGAGATCAATGTGCTGAGCTCATCATTGAGCAAGCCGACCGATTACGCGAGCTAGTAGATAGGCTTTTGGGGCCCAATCAACTTCCTCAAAAATCGTATGGCAATATACATCAATCACTTGAATCAGTTGCAAGGCTAAGTACGTTAGATAATTGTTCTAACATTAGCTTAGTTAAAGATTACGACCCGAGTATTCCTGATGTATACATTGATCAAGGCAAAATTCAGCAAGTGGTATTAAACATTGTTCGAAATGCCCAACAGGCGCTTATAGATGGCGGTGAAATAACAATAAAAACCCGCATAAATCATCAGCATCGTCGCCCGGGTAAAGCACCTAAAAAAGCCTTGTTGATCCAAATATCTGATAACGGACCAGGTATTGATCCCAGTGTACGCGAAACACTGTTCTACCCTATGATCACCAATAAAGAAGGTGGCTCTGGGTTGGGCCTTTCAATAGCGCAAACACTGATTGATCAACATGATGGCTATATAGAATGTGATAGCTGGCCTGGACATACTGAATTTAATATCTATCTGCCCTTTGCAGATTAATGTTTGGAGTTTGCATGAAAACAGTTTGGCTTGTAGATGATGATGCTTCTATTCGATTTGTACTCGAAAAAGCACTAACCCGTGCAGGGTTTAACGCAGAAAGCTTTTCTAACGCGCAAGATGTATTAAGCGCATTGAAGTTTAGCCAACCTACTGTTTTAGTTTCGGACGTACGAATGCCAGGTATGGATGGTATGGCGTTGCTTGAACTTATTGCAGAGCAAAACCCTGGATTGCCCGTTATTATAATGACCGCGCATTCAGATTTAGACTCTGCCGTTAATGCATTTCAAAAAGGTGCTTTTGAATACCTAGCTAAGCCGTTTGATTTAAACGAAGCGGTAGCACTAGTCGAAAGCGCATGCAGAGCAAATTCCACTAAAAAAACTAAGCGTAAGCAAGCTCCACCAAAAAGTGCGCATATAATTGGTGAAGCACCCGCCATGCAAGAAGTATTTAGAGCGATAGGTAAGCTATCGGCCTCTAGCATGAGCGTATTAATAAATGGCGAATCTGGAACAGGTAAAGAACTTGTCGCCAGTGCGCTGCACAATCATAGCCCACGTAAAGAAAATCAATTTATTGCACTTAACATGGCAGCCATTCCAAAAGAGCTTGTTGAGTCAGAGTTATTTGGCCACGAAAAAGGCGCATTTACCGGTGCTGACAGCGTACGTAAAGGCCGTTTTGAGCAAGCCAATGGTGGCACACTGTTTTTAGATGAAATTGGTGATATGCCACTTGATGTGCAAACACGTTTATTGCGCGTACTCGCCGATGGTGAATTTTATCGCGTTGGTGGTCATCAAAGTATAAAAGTAGACGTACGTATTATTGCGGCTACGCATCAAAACCTTGAAGATTTAGTTAAGCAGGGCAAATTTAGGGATGATTTATTTCATCGTCTTAATGTTGTGCGCCTACGTTTACCTGCTCTTCGAGAACGTACTGAAGATATAGAAAGCTTGTCGCAACACTTTTTACATAAAAGCGCTAAAGAGCTGCAGGTAGAAAGCAAAGTACTGAGCCCTAAAGCAACTGAGCAGTTACGTTTATTTAATTGGCCAGGCAATGTGCGCCAATTAGAAAACACATGTCGCTGGCTGACAGTTATGGCACCGGGTGAGCTTGTGAGCGAGCAAGACTTACCGCCTGAAATTCTTGATGCCACACCAGCTCAAGAAGAAGGTGATTGGTTAGATGCGTTTCAGCAATGGCTTAATCAAGAACTTAAACAAGGTAAAGAAAATATTTGGCCTGACATTCAAGCTCAGCTAGAAACCCGCTTAATAAAAACAGCTCTCGCTAATTGCTCTGGCCATAAGCAAGATGCCGCTATAAAAATTGGTTGGGGACGCAACACGTTGACCCGAAAATTAAAAGAGCGCAATATTAGCTAATTAAACGTTTTTAACACATTTGGTTATTGATGAAGCTAATCGAACATATTCCATTATTCAAACAAATGGAAATTATAAACAGGCTGCACTTTTTTAAAGAATTTACGCTCAGCGAGCGCCAAGTCTTATTGGAGTCGTTCGGCCTGTTATATTTAGTAAGCCAGCATCAGTTTTTATTTAAGCAATACGATAACGACAAGCGCTTATATATTGTACTTAGCGGTGCGTTGTTAGTATTTAAACATAATCATTTGCTAGAACTTGGAACGATAGTACCTGGTGAATTTATAGGTGAAGGCGCTTTTATAAATAACCGAGAGCGTAGCACTAGCGCACGCGCTAAAACCGACAGTATAGTCCTTGCCATTACCCCTGAAGCACTCACTCGTTTACCTAACGTTATCCGTGAAAAAATTAAAGACCGAATTATAGAAGGTATGAGTCTGCGTATTGCAAAACTTAGCGAGCATATAGAAACCCACGGTTAACTCTATCACTCAGTCCATATAAACAATTTGTAGTGAGCAATCAAGCCAGCTGGGGTTATTAACATGAGCTGTAAACCTGTAAGTATCGGATGGTTTGGCGCCAAAAGGCGTATTTACAAGTGGTTGCGAGTGACTGTATGTTTGCGAATAATTTTTGTAATAAATGACAACGTAACCGTATAAAAACTCCCAACCTAATCTTACAACAGCGCCACTGGGTAAGGTAAAGTCAGCATATTTATCTGTAAATGTGACGAGTAAATCATTGTACTTGTCTTCGCTGCATTGAGTTGTTCGTAACTTTTTAGGCATAACAAAGGTTGTACCCGCCACTGCATTTTTTAGATAAAAGCCTATATTGCCATCACCATAAAAATGATTTGAACGCGTTGTATAGCTAACTTGTGGCTCGTAACCTAGCCCCTGCATAATAGTAGCTAACTGCTCAGTCTCTTTTGGGTAAATTTTGTCACTTGATAAGAGTAATGTAGCCTCACCAAACTCTGATGGGATTGCCAGCGGTACATATTCATAAGGGAGCGATTGTGCTTTTAGCGCAGCATCGAGCTGATCGCGCTGTTCATCTTGCAAGTTTTCACTAAATACATACACGGTAGGTTGTTGGCACGCAGCTAATAGTAATGCCAACACATATATTAAAATTCCATTTTTCATAGTTACCCTCTTTTGATTACAATCGTAGTCTATTAAAGGTAACTATTTATAGCAATTTAATTTGTTTGGCTATTTAACCACGCATCAACACTTTTACGAGTGTATAAAACTTCTTTAAATAAGCGATGGCGTTGAAATTCAAGTACCGATTTTTTTTTCATATCGCCACTCACTAAGCGGCTATGGTGATCGTTAAATTTTGAAATCACAGAAAAACCACGTTCAGCATTTTCCTTTTGCTCTTTTACTTGATTAGTAAGATGTGACCTAACATCATCTGCGGTCAACATATCTGAATTATCTAAGCCCATTAGCTCTTTTTTCATTGCTAATCTTACGCCCATTTTCTACTCCGTTTTATATGTATTCATCACACATTGATTAATCCGCCAGAGTTTTAGCAATTAGCGAGCCATACGTAAAAAAGATTGCAACGAAGCTTAACTTTTAATTGCTTCAGTTTTTTTAAAGACAGATAAAATACCTAAAAACTTTCATAACTAATTGTGTATTACCGCTATCTAAAGTTACTTGCTTTGGTGCAAAAGTCGCTGTAAGCCTTTATACTAAAGCCTGTGCGTTACCCCACCGAGAGCAAATATGAACGAAGAATATATAGAAATAGAGTTAGAAGAAGAGCCGATTGAGCTTTGTAAATTATTAAAAGTACTAAACTTAGTTGAAGGTGGCGGCCAAGCTAAAAACCTAATTACTGAAGGCTATGTGGGTGTTAACCATGAAATTTGTACAATAAAGCGGAAAAAATTATACAGTGGCGATGTACTAGAATTCGATGGTGAGTTTTTTCAACTTGCGTTAAGTGAAGATGCTGTACCTGCAGAAAAACCTGCGGTACACACTCAAACAGAGTCAAAGCAAGCTGCACCACAACCAACAAATCAGCCAGCTAAAGCTAAGCGCAAACGAACTAAAAAGCCAAAAGTAGATGATAAAACAGGTCGTCGACCTATTTCATTTGGTTAAGCATTTAAAAACCCTCTTTTTATATAAAAAGGTCAACTTGTATAGTTGGCCTTTTTACTCTTTAATAACCTAGTTAATAATAATAAAAACAAGGTTATAAAATGTCTGTTAAAACACCTAAAAATTGGTTTAAGCCCGTTGTATGGGCGGCACTCGTATGGAACTTACTTGGCGTTATTGCATTTGCTATGCACATGATGATGACACCAGAAATGATAGGTAAACTTCCGCTAGATCAACAAGCTGCCTACTCTAACGTTCCTATTTGGTCAACCATTGCATTTGCTATAGCTGTATTTGGAAGCACTTTTGGTTGTCTGTTTTTACTTGCTAAAAACGCGCTGGCAACACCTACTTTTGCGCTATCGCTCGGCGCTATTTTAATTCAGCAATATTATAATTTTGTGGTCATAAACAGTATTGAGCTACTTGGTACAAGTGCTGTATTTATGCCTGTTTTTGTAATCATTATTGCCATCGCTTTACTTTGTTTGAGTATTAAAGGTAAGCAACAAGGTTGGTTACAGTAATTAATAAGGGTCGAAATAACTTTTGACCCTACCTCTTTCAAATCATCTCTTGAAATTAAACTTTTCAGCATCATCTCTACTATATTAACTGTATAAAATTCGTTCTCTAAACACGATTTTTTACACTGGTATGCACTTTGCAACTCAAGCACTACAGAGGTCACTCTTCAAAATATTTTTCTAATTCATAAAGGGGCAAATAATGAATAATAGTTTCGATACCCAACATCAGCTCACAATAAATGGTGAGCAATATCATATTCATTCTCTAAAAGGACTTGGCGACAAAGCGAAACGATTGCCCTTCTCCTTAAAAGTATTACTTGAAAACCTTCTTCGTAACGAAGACGGCGCAAATATTAAAGAACAAGACATTCAAGCCCTCCTTAATTGGGACCCTCAAGCAAAACCTGCATCTGAAGTTGCCTTTACCCCCGCTCGCGTAGTTATGCAAGACTTTACCGGCGTACCCGCTATTGTTGATTTAGCCGCGATGCGTGACGCAATGGAAAAACTAGGTGGTGATCCTGCAAAAATAAACCCGTTATCGCCTGCTGAACTTGTTATTGACCATTCGGTACAAGTAGATGGTTACGGCAATGATGGTGCATTTGATTTAAATGCAAAACTTGAATACGACCGAAATAAAGAGCGTTACGAATTTTTGCGTTGGGGACAAACCGCTTTTGATAATTTAAAAGTAGTGCCACCAGCAACCGGTATTGTTCACCAAGTAAACCTAGAATACTTAGCGCGCGTTGTTTTTAATGAAGAGCGCGACGGCAAAAAATTCGCTTACCCAGATACGCTTGTAGGGACTGACTCTCACACCACCATGATTAATGGCTTAGGTGTGCTTGGTTGGGGTGTAGGCGGTATTGAAGCTGAAGCAGCCATGCTTGGTCAGCCAATTAGCTTACTCATTCCACAAGTAGTAGGTATGAAGCTAAGCGGCCGTTTGCCTGAAGGTACGACCGCAACCGATTTAGTGTTAACAGTAACCGAAATACTGCGTAACCACGGCGTAGTGGGTAAATTTGTAGAGTTTTATGGTGACGGCCTTGCTGACTTACCACTTGCAGACAGAGCTACCATTGCTAATATGGCACCAGAGTACGGTGCTACATGTGGTATTTTTCCGATTGATGATGAAACCATTAACTACCTTCGCTTAACAAACCGCGACGAAAACCACCTAAAACTGATTGAAGATTATGCTAAGCATCAAGGCCTATGGCGTAACGATGGCGACGAAGCTAACTATACCGATACACTCGAGCTTAAATTAGACGATGTTGTACCAAGCCTTGCAGGCCCTAAACGTCCACAAGATAGAATTGCCCTAAACGAAGCTGGCAAAGTTATTGGCGATCATTTAAAAGGCTTTCAGGATGAGCGTATGGCTCGTCGCGATAAAAGCGATGAAGAACAAGCTCGTATTGAAAGTGAAGGCCCAGCAACAAATCCAGATGAGCCAGTAGACGAAGCGCAGTTTATGGGTGCCGCTAAGGTTAAATTTAAAGGCCAAGAGTTTGAGCTAAACGATGGCGCATGTGTAATTGCTGCAATTACCAGCTGTACTAATACTTCTAACCCTAGTGTTATTTTAGCCGCAGGCTTAGTCGCTAAAAAAGCAAAACAGTTAGGCATTAATGTAAAACCTTGGGTTAAAACATCACTTGCGCCAGGCTCTAAAGTAGTTACTGATTACCTAGAAAAAGCAGGTTTGATGGATGACCTAGAAAGCTTAGGTTTTAACCTTGTTGGCTACGGTTGTACAACTTGTATTGGTAACTCAGGCCCACTTCCAACTGAAATATCAGATGCCATTCAAAAGCACAAATTAGTGGTTAGTTCTATTTTATCGGGTAACCGTAACTTTGAAGGGCGTATTCACCAAGATGTTAAAATGAACTTTTTAGCGTCTCCTCCGCTTGTTGTTGCTTACGCCATTGCCGGCAGAACAGATATTGACGTATACAACGAACCCCTTGCGCAAGATGCTAACGGTAACGATATTTACCTTAAAAACATTTGGCCAAGTGTTAAAGAAGTTAGTGACCTAGTTAAAGAAACAGTAACTAAAGAAATGTTTGAAAAAAGCTACGCTAACGTTTACGAAGGCGATAGCCGCTGGCAGCAAATTAAAATACCGGATGGCAAACTTTACGATTGGAACGATGCTTCTACCTACATTAAAAAAGCACCATTTTTTGATGGTATGAAAGTAGAACCACCGGGCATCCCTACTATTGAAGGTGCACGTTGTTTAGCTAAGCTTGGGGATTCAGTAACCACTGACCATATTTCTCCAGCGGGTGCTATTAAAGCAGAAGCGCCAGCAGGTTTATACTTGCAAGAGAAAGGTGTAGAAAAATCGCAGTTTAACTCGTATGGCTCACGCCGTGGTAATCACGAAGTAATGATGCGCGGAACGTTTGCCAATGTTCGCCTTAAAAACTTACTTGCCCCAGGTACTGAAGGCGGCGTAACACGTACGCAACCAGAAAACGATTTAGCAAGCATTTACGATGCTGCTATGGAGTATCAAAAAAATAATACTCCACTTATTATTTTAGCGGGTAAAGAGTACGGTACAGGTTCATCTCGTGACTGGGCGGCTAAAGGCTCACTATTACTTGGTGTAAAAGCCGTTGTAGCACAAAGCTATGAGCGTATTCACCGTTCTAACTTAATTGGCATGGGTGTATTACCGCTGCAATTTAAAGAAGGTGAAAGCTACGAGTCACACGGGTTAACAGGGCAAGAACAATTTGATATTGATGGCTTGTACGATAAAACCGATGAAGTAACCGTTATTGCAACCAATGCCGAAGGTAAAAAAGTAACCTTGAGTGCTGATGTACGTATTGATACCCCTAAAGAGTGGGATTACTACAAACACGGCGGTATTTTACAATATGTACTGCGTAATATGCTTGATTAATACGCGCTGTAATTAGTGCATTTAAAAGCCCAGCTACTAAGCTGGGCTTTTTTATGTGTGCTGTTTGTTGTCTTAAATCAATGCTAAGCATTTAAAGCGTGCCTACACTATAGCGACTATTAGTGAGGTAACTATGTCGCAAACAATTATAATTAGGCTGCTTAAAACATCAATAGTGCTTGGGTTGTGCCTTATCGTGACTGGCCACACTTTAATTGTGTCGAGTTACTTCACTGTTAATCATGGTATTAAAGGAATAATTATAGCCGCGGCATGCATTGCTGTAGGTGTACTGCTGTCGCTTCCCACTAAAATATATTTAACCGTATTATTGATGGAAGCCGAAAAACGTTATTTAAAAAACCATAAAAGCACGCACTCTAAATAATTAAAGTGCACTTAAATTATTAATTTCTTTATTACGTTTTTCTAGTTTGTCTTTTACATTTTCGGCATCATTAAATAGCTTTTTAACAGAGTCTGGGTTCAAAATACTGATCCCCTCTGGTGCAGCCGACATTGTATTTGTACTTGGAGAGGTATTTAAAATAGACGTGTCTTCTGCAGCAATAACAGTAATATCTTTAGGATCGAGTTTTACTTCAATACTTTTTACATGCGGGTTAGGTGTATCAGAAAAGTGCCATTGGCCTGTTTCGTCTTGCCACTTAAAAATTTTGCTGCTTGAGGTAGTACTTTCAGGCATTGGTTCATCAGAAATACTGCTCGCAATTTTATCGCCTGCTTGCTTAACGCCCTGCACTGCTTGGTCCAAAGTATTGCTTGAAAGAGCAACCATTTTTTCTTTAATTTGCTGAGATTCACTGCTAATTGATGATGCAGAAAGCCATGTTTGACCGTCAGGCTTTTTTAGATAAAACAAAGAAATGACTGCAATAGCCATGATTGATATAGCTAAGTAGGTAAAGTATTTCATAGCGTTCCTGCTTTAATTAATCCTTTATTGCCTTGAGTCTAATAAAAAATACTTAATTAGGCAATTTTTTGTACCCTAATAAAAAATAAAAACGCAGCCGAAGCTGCGTTTTTATTTGCAATTTAACTACACCGTAGTCGCGTTAAATACCGTCACCATCCATGTGTAGTCCGCATTCTCGGTTTAAACCAAAAAAGCGAGTTTCTTCCTCTGTCATTCCTGGTTCTAACTTACGTGTTGTATGTACGTCTCCCATAGACACATAACCTTGCTCCCATAATGGGTGGTAAGGTAAATCGTGCTTGGTAAGATACTGATACACGTCGCGGTTAGACCATTCAATAATCGGGTACACTTTAACGGTACCACGGCTAATTTCTACAAACTGTTTATCAGCACGTGTAGATGATTGATCGCGACGCAAACCACTAAACCACGTGCCCGCTTCTATTTCTTTTAACGCACGGGTCATCGGCTCTACTTTATTAAGCTGATTATATTGCTTAATGCCGTCTTCGCCTTTCTCCCATAGTTTACCAAATTTAGCCTCTTGCCATGCTGGGCTAAGCGGCGCTCTATACACCTTTAAGTTAAGTGATAAACGCTCACTCATTTGCTCAATAAACTGATACGTTTCAGGAAACAAATAGCCTGTATCGGTTAATACAACGGGAATATCTGGACGTTGTGAGGTCATTAAATGCAGCATTACTGCCGCTTGAATACCAAAGCTAGATGATAAAAAAGCCGTATTAGGCAAGTTATCAAGCGCCCATGCAACACGCTGTTCTGCGCTCATATTCGCTAGTAAACCATTAGCATCAGCTAACATAGCCGTTTGGCTTTGTTTATCTAGCTGTAAAATGTTTTTAAATTCACTCATGGTAAATTCCAAACCTCACCAGCGCCAAAGCGCTGGTATTTAATTAAGCGTGAAAATCGGTTACTGATACTTTTACTTCAGCAACAATGCCTTTGCGTATAACAAAGTCACCAAAACACTCACCGTCATTGCGCTCACTTGCCCATTGGCCAATGAGCTTATCGAATGCGTCTAGGTAAACGTCTTCGCCTACGTTCTCAAGGTACAATTTAGGAATACGTGTACCTTCTAAATTACCACCTAAGTAAACGTTGTATTTACCTGGGCCTTTACCCACTAAACCAGCTTCTGCAAGCATTGCGCGGCCACAGCCGTTAGGGCAACCTACAACGCGCATAATAATGCTGTCATCGGGTATACCGTGCTTAGCAAGTAATGCTTCAGTTTTTTCTACTAGGCTTGGTAAGTAACGCTCTGCTTCGGCCATTGCAAGTGGGCACGTTGGCAGTGAAACACACGCCATAGAATTTTTACGCTGCTGCGAATCTGTGTCGTCAATCAGGCCATGGCTACGTGCAATCTCTTCAATCACGGCTTTTTGATCTGCAGGTACGCCAGCAATAATTAAGTTTTGGTTTGCCGTCATACGCATGTCACCTTGGTGAACTTCTGCGATTTTACGACAACCTGTTTTAAGCGGCTTGCCTGGGTAGTCTAAAATACGACCACTTTGAATAAATAGCGTTAAGTGGTGCTTACCATCAATGCCTTCAACCCAACCAATGCGGTCGCCACGATGAGTAAACTCAAACGGACGGCTTGGTGCAAACGTAACGCCTGAGCGCTTTTCAACTTCTGCTTTAAATACATCAACGCCTACACGGTCTAATGTGTATTTAGTTTTTGCATTTTTACGGTTTGAACGATTACCCCAATCGCGCTGCACAGATACAACATGCTCTGCAATTTTTAAGGTATCTTCTAACGTAATAAAGCCAAAGTCATCAGCCTTACGCGGATAAGTTGCTGTATCGCCGTGCGTCATGGCAAGGCCACCGCCCACTAATACGTTAAAACCAACAAGTTTGCCGTTATCAGCAATTGCCACAAAGTTTAAATCGTTAGCGTGCACATCAACTTCGTTGTTAGGTGGAATAGTCACCGTGGTTTTAAACTTACGCGGTAAGTAGTTAGATCCTAAAATTGGCTCTTCTGTGGTTTCTGCTTTTTCGCCATTTAACCAAATTTCGGCATACGCTTTCGTTTTTGGTAATAAATGTTCAGAAATTTTTGCAGCCCAGTCGTAAGCTTCTTGGTGTAACTCAGACTCAACGGGATTAGTGGTACAAAGTACATTACGGTTAACGTCACCCGCTGTAGCAATAGAGTCTATACCTACGCTATCAAGCATTTGGTGCATGCCTTTAATATTAGGCTTTAACACTCCATGAAACTGAAACGTTTGACGCGTTGTTAAACGAATGCTGCCGTAGCTTGTTTTGTCATCTGCAAACTTGTCGATTGCTAACCACTGCTCTGGCTTAATAATACCGCCAGGCATACGTGCACGTAACATCACATTATGCAGCGGCTCTAGCTTTTGCTTAGCGCGCTCTCCACGTATATCGCGGTCATCTTGTTGATACATGCCATGAAAACGAATTAGCTGAAAGTTATCGGCTGTAAAGCCACCGGTAATTTCGTCTGTTAAATCTTTTTCTATGGTGCCACGTAAAAAGTTACTTTCTCTTTTCAAACGTTCGTTATCAGAAAGTTTTACGTTTTTATCTTGTTCGCTCATTTTAAATCCTAAATTTGTTACAGTGACGGCTGCTAGCTGCTAAATAAAATAAGAAACGTGATTAATACACGTCTTTCTGATAGCGGTTTGCGCTACGCAAATCTTTTAAATATTGCTCTGCGTCTTCATTGCTCTTGCCTGTGTTTTCTTTAACAATATCAAGCAAGGCGTTGTGTACATCTTTTGCCATGCGATTTGCATCGCCACAAATATAAAAGTGAGCGCCAGCTTCTAACCATTCAAACACGTCTTTACTGTTACTGCGTAACTTATCTTGCACATATACTTTTTCTGCTTGGTCACGGCTAAATGCAACATCTACTTTGTTAAGTAAACCCGATTTTAAATAACCCTGTATTTCTACTTGGTATAAAAAGTCTTGAGTGAAATGTGGGTTACCAAAAAACAACCAGTTTTTGCCTTGCGCTTCACGCGAATCACGTTCTTGTAAAAATGCACGGAACGGCGCAATACCCGTACCAGGACCAACCATAATCACAGGTGTATCATCGTTAGTGGGTAGGCGGAAATTGTCGTTGTGTTCGCTAAATACTTTAACTTTACAACCTTCTTCTGCACGACGAGTTAAGTAACCCGTACAACCACCTAAATGCTCGCTATCAAATGTATCAAACTGCACTAGACCTAGTGTTAAATGCACTTCGTCTTCAACCTCAGCTTGGCTAGATGCAATTGAGTACAAACGAGCTTGTAGTTTACGTAGGCAATCTACTAATGTTTGCGCATCAATGTTTGCAGGGTTTTGGCGAATCACATCAAATATTTGACGAGGTTCAATATACGCACGCATTGCAGCTTTATCTTCTACAAGCTTTAATAATTCAGGCGTACCAGTTGCTATTGCGTATTTTTCTACAAAACCTGGGTATGACTGAGTCAGCTCTAGTTTTTCAATAAGTGCATCACGTACGCTTAGCTCTTCATCACCTACTTTTACAATGCTTGTTGCATCTATTTGAGTAAGTGTAAGTACTTCATCAACTAATACATCATCATTTAAAAAGTACACACCTAATGAATCACCAGGTGTGTAAGTAATGTCTGAACCTTCAAGCGAAATTTCAACGTGGCGTACATCTTTAGTTGAGTCGCGACCGGTAATTTTTTGAACTGTTAATAGCTCTGCTTCAAATGGATTTTGCTTTGTGTATTGGCTTGAAGCGGTCGTTGGTGCGCCAAATGGCATTGATACAACTTGACCACCAGCGGCTTCTTGCTGCGCTTTTAAATCAGGTTCGAATGCATCAACTGCACCGGCAATCCATGTTGCAGCTTCATCTTCGTAATCTACATCTAAATCAGCACGTTGATATATGGTTTGCGCACCGAGTTTATTTAAACGCTCTTCAAAATCTTTTGCTGTTTGGCAGAAAAACTCATAGCTAGAATCACCTAAGCCAATAACCGCTATTTTTACATCGTCTAGTTTTGGCGCTTTTTTAGTGGCTAAAAATTCGTGAAGTGTTTCTGCGTCTTCAGGTGGCTCACCTTCGCCGTAAGTAGATACAACGATAGTTAAAAACTTTTCTTTTTTCAGGGCTGTTGGTTTGTAATCTGACATGCTAACAAGCTTAACTGCTAAGCCTCGCGACTCAGCCTGCTCTTTCATTTTGGTAGCTACACCTTTTGCGTTACCTGTTTGCGAACCATATAAAATAGTTAGCGCTGCTGCATCACCCGCAGCCGGTACGCCTGCCGTAGGTGCACCTAACGCAGCCGAATTAGCATTTGCAGCTAAGTAACCACTCACCCACGCTTGTTGAATTGGATTAAGTTCAGCCACTAAACCTTGCAGCTTTTGTACTTGATCTTGCGATAGCGGGCTTGCCGCAGCATTTAGTTGACCTAACAACATGAATCGATTCCCCATAACCCTGAAAATTAAACACAACACACTTTGTGTATTGTTAAAAATGAGTTTTACCTCATCCAGAGCGTATCTGTTGAGGTTTTCTAAGTATGTAGGATAACGGGCTCTGCATAGATAAAAAAAGAATAGAATCTGCTTTGATATTCCATTTAGTTATTAATTTATAAAAACACCTTCAAAAACAGATTAAAGGGCGATTATTGCCTTTTACAGTGCTTTAAATTAACAATTTTGTAACCTAACTAATGTAGGGTATATTCCTCATTCAAAATAAAAATAGGAACAACTATGTTACACGGGAAATATAAAAATAAACTACTTAGTACCGCATTGTTACTTGGCTCATTACCTGTAATGGCCAATGTAGCTAATGGCGGATTTGAACAATGGTCAGGTAATACACCTGATGCATGGACTACGATAGATAGCGGAATTGCTTTATCTCGCTCAACCAGTACAGTTAAAAGTGGTAGTAGCTCTGCTGCTGTCAATGTAACAACAGGATCGCAAAGTAACACTGATTTACTACAACAAGTTGCTGTAAAAGCAGGTAAAACCTATAACTTTTCGGCTGATGTTTACCACACCGAAGGTAAAATTAAAGCTCGCTTGTATGTAGATGGTTATCAAGGCTATTCAAATCAAGCACAAACTAACCAATGGCAAACAGTTAGCCATAGCTATACAGCAAGCAGTAATAAAACAATTAGTGTTGGCCTTAGGTTTTACGATGTAAGTGGATTTGATGGCAGCGAAACCGTATACGTAGATAACTTTTTACCAAACGCTGATGGCAGCGCATCAACAAGCTGTACTGACAATAGCCTCATCTTAACGCTTAGTACCGATAATTACGGTAGCGAAACTAGCTGGGCCGTTAATAACAATCAAGGTAGTGCTGTTGCTAACGGCAGTGGTTACGCATCAAACACTCAGTATGATGAGCAAATATGCCTAACTGATGGAACTTACACACTTGTTATTAACGACAGCTACGGCGATGGCATGTGTTGTTCAACAGGTAATGGCAGTTATGCACTTAAGCAAGGCTCTACCACATTTGCTAGCGGTGCAAGTTTTAATAATACAGACAGCACAGCATTTACTTTAGGTAGTGGCTCTGGTGATGGCGGCGGGACCAACCCAACACCCACTGGCTACTATGTTACTGCTCAAGGGTTATCGGGTTATGCACTAAAAACTGAGCTTTATAATATTATTAAAGATCATAATGCACAGGGTTACTCGGCTATTTGGAATTTTTACGACTCATCAGCACGTGATACATACTTTGAAAACGATAACAGCATTTTAGATATGTATAGCGAAAAACCAAACGGCTCAGATAGCTACAATTATGCTGCTGTGAGCGATCAATGTGGTAACTATAGTGGAGAAGGCGGCTGTTACAACCGTGAGCATTCATTCCCTAAAAGCTGGTTTGGCGGCACTATTGAGCCAATGAACTCAGATGTGCATCATATTTACGCAACCGACGGTTATGTAAACTCAAAACGTAGTAACTTCCCATTTGGTGAAGTAGCAAGCGCTTCATTTACATCAACTAACGGAAGTAAATTAGGTTCTGCCGCAAGTTCATTAAATTACTCAGGTACTGTATTTGAGCCAATTGACGAATTTAAAGGTGACTTTGCTCGCGCTTATTTTTACATGGCAACGCGCTACGAAAATATAATTGGTTCTTGGCAAACTAAAACAACTTCAAGTAATGCGGTACTTAATGGCTCAAGCAATAAAGTATTTGAAAGCTGGGTTGTAGCAATGCTGCTTAACTGGCATAACAGTGACCCTGTGAGTCAAATGGAATTAGACCGTAACCAAGCCGCATTTGAGTTTCAAGGTAATCGTAATCCGTATATCGACCACCCTGAATTTGTAGAAATGATTTGGTAAAAAATTGATAAATACAGGCCTCAGTATTTATTGAGGCCTTAACTAGTTTTGCAAAAACAAGCTATATACTCCTAATTAATAGCCTACCCACTATATAAAAAGGAAGAGTAAATACTTAATAATTGACAAATAACTGTCTACAAAGTTACATACTAATAACTTAGCTATACTTGGGTAAATGCTAGTACCGAACCATGAACTAAATATTAGCTTTGTAAAGAAACAACATAAAGCTAATAAAAATTTCAGTAGATTATTAATACTTAGGCTCCAATGAGAATTCTCTTGTTTAGTTTTTTGCTTACTCTGCTGGGTATTAATTGTGATGATAGTGCAGTCAATATAAGTATTATTCTTGTTGTTTTCCATTATCTGGTTCCTTATTTTGTTATAAGCACAACTAAACCCACATTAAGGTTAAACTTAATGTGTATTATTTATTTTAGTTTGAAGGTAGCTGTGCTTGTAGGTGGTTAGCTCAAAATCGAATGGGTTTATCTGCGTTACTTTTAGTATGCACCTCCTTTGTTAATAAAGTTATATGGAATCTATTGATTAAGATAAAACTATCTGTTTATAGTTACTATTATATAGATTAAACTCACTCGTTGCAAATAACACACAAACATGCAAACTGTCAACTTTAAATTGATATTAAAATCAATTGCTTGAATTAAATTTAATGTACCAGCTATAGAGGCGCACTTTATCGTGGAATAAATTTTATATCTACCGGATCAAAACTTTATCCCATAGAGCTATATATCACTCAACCTGAACCAATCCTATAAAAGCTGCTTTTACAACCACTAAGACTAAAGGATAATAACCTTGCATTAACACTATTCCCCGCTATAAACAGTGATCAAACTCCTTAAAATAAAAAACAAGCCATTGATTTATAGTAACTTTAAATTATTTTGTATAGTTTTATAATTTTTAACGTAAAGCAGTTTTTTAAATTAACTGTATTAAAAACAACCATGCACGACCTTTTGCCTATACATCCCAGCCTAAAAGCTGATTTACCCTGCATGTTCAATATTCATTTGCTTTAACAAAAGCCGTATTTATTTGACTAAGCAACAATGTTGCAGGAGAACGCATGCAAACTACACCGCCCGGTGATGTACCATCAAACACGCACAAGGATGCTCAAAGCTACGAGCAGCTTCATAAACCGAGCTCAGAGTTTAATACTCGCGACGAGTATCTCGAACATGAATTACAAATTATGCAGCCTAAACGTTGGCGCCCTAATTTACCGTTTAGAGATTACCGATTTGAATTTGAAGACACCATTCCAGCAATGGCCGGTACTATTGGTAAAGTGGTTATGGTGGGTGCTATTGCAGCAACTTTCGCGGCACCTCTTGGTTTAGGCGATGCGTTTGTTTTAGAAAATGTGCGTTACGAATTACTCATTGTTTCTATTTTTATCATTTTGTTTTCAGGCTTTATTTTACCAACAGCCAACTTAGCCGGCACTCACGGCCCACTTATTCCATTAATTCCTATTGTAGTTGCAGCTGGCGGCCATCCTATGGCGTTTGGCTTACTCATTGGTGCCTTTGGTTTTATTTTAGCCATAACCAAGGGAGGAAGTATGCTCGCGCGCCTAACCAGTAAAGGAGTGTGTGGCGGACTACTTATTTATTTGGGCTTTATTGGCACTATTTCGCAAGTTAAAAAGCTGTTTGCTTGGGCTGAAGCCATTGATATGGCACACATTGCATTTATTGTTATTTTAGCCACCATTTTATTGTATGCACTTTTAGAGCACTTTAAAAAGCGCTGGTTAGCGGTGCCATTGAGCTGCCTTATTGGTGGTGTGGTTGCCTTTGCTTTAGGTGCACCGTTTGAGTTTCATACTGCACCGGGTTTACCAAATATGAACCCAGCATACTGGTGGGGCGAAAACACAGGTTGGATGCTTGGCCTACCAACGCTTGAAAGCTTTGTTGTTGTACTCCCATTTGCAGTGCTCGCCGTTGCTATGTGGTCACCTGATTTTTTAGGCCATCAAGTATTTCAAAAAATAAGCTATCCACAACGCACCGAAAAAGTGCAAATGAATATCGACGACACCATGCTAAGTGCATCGGTTAGACAAACGTTTGGCTCACTTGCCGGTGGTGCTAACTTTGCCTCGTCTTGGGGTACTTATATTGTGCCTGCCGCTATTGCTAAGCGCCCTATTCCTGCTGGCGCTATTTTAACTGCATTATTTTGTATTATTGCTGGTTTATGGGGTTACCCTATGGATTTAGCAATTTGGCAGCCTGTGCTTTGTGTTGCGCTTATTGTGGGCGTGTTTATCCCGCTACTTGAGGCTGGCATGGAAATGACACGCGAAGGTAAAACAACGCAATCAGCCGCTATTGTGGTATTTGCTTCAACCTTGGTTAATCCGGCTTTTGGTTGGTCGCTTACTATGTTACTTGATAACTTAGGGCTAATTGGTTGTAAAGAGCGCAGCGCAGAATTAACTAAAATGAGCCGCTGGGTGATTCCACTTATTATGTTTGTGTTACTTACCACCGTAATGGCAATTGTAGGCATGTTACCTGGCATACCGGCGTTAATGGCTGACTTTAGGCATTAACCTTTAGCTACCACATCTAATATTTACCCATAAAAAAGCACGGCAATTGCCGTGCTTTTTAATACGTGATTCTTAATTACAGGTTAAGAAATTACTGCCAAGAACGCTCAGTCGCTAGTTGTTTTTCAAACGCATCAATTTGTGGGTTTAGCGTTTCGGTTACACCGATAAAATCTAAGCCACTTAATAAGCGCTCTTTTACTTCTTTACTAATATCAAAGTTAATTGGCGCAAATTTACTGCTTGTTAGTGTTTGATTTTCAAGATCGATTTCAATGTTTATATCGTCATGCTGTTCGCTAAGTACAAACAACTGCTCAAGCGTATCGGCAGGTAACGCTATGGCTAACATTTGGTTGTTACCACAGTTATTAAAGAAAATATCTGCAAAGCTTTCAGCTAAAATCACTTCAAAACCGTATTGCTTAAGTGCCCATGGTGCATGCTCACGAGATGAGCCACAGCCAAAGTTATCGCGCGTTAATAATATTTGCGCGCCTTGGTAACACGGGCGATTTAAAATAAAGTCAGGGTTTGGCTCGTCGTTATCTAGGTAACGCCAATCATAAAACAATGCTGCATCAAAACCTTCGCGGCTAGTTGATGTTAAAAACTGCTTAGGAATAATTTGGTCAGTATCTACATTGTTTTTATCAAGTGGGGCCATTAAGCCACTAAAAAATACGCTCATTAGGCTTCTCCTCTAATATCAACAAAGTGACCATGTATTGCAGCGGCTGCAGCCATTGCGGGGCTAACTAAATGGGTACGCCCACCACGACCTTGGCGACCTTCAAAGTTACGGTTGGAAGTAGATGCACAACGCTTGCCTGCTCCTAGGCGGTCATCGTTCATCGCTAAACACATAGAACAACCCGGTTCGCGCCATTCAAAGCCAGCGGCTTTAAAAATATCAGCTAAGCCTTCGTCTTCGGCTTGTTTTTTAACTAAGCCAGAGCCCGGTACAATTAACGCTTCAATGCCGGCTACCACATGTTTGCCTTCAACAATTTTTGCAGCTGCGCGTAAATCTTCAATGCGGCTATTTGTACATGAGCCAATAAATACCGTGTCTACTTTTGCGCTTGATAATTTATCGCCCGCTTTTAAGTCCATGTATTTAAGTGCGCTGCGAATAGCATCGGCTTTAATTAAATCTGGTTCTTGGTCTGGATCGGGTATGCACTCATCAACACCAATTACTTGCTCTGGGCTTGTGCCCCAGGTAATTTGTGGCTGAATGTCGTCGGCATTTAGCTCAACAACTAAATCAAAGTGTGCGCCTTCATCCGTTTTTAATGTTTCCCAATATTTAACGGCTGCATCAAAATCTGCGCCTTTTGGTGCAAACGGACGACCTTTTAAGTAATCATAAGTAATTTGGTCAGATGCAATTAAACCCGCTTTTGCACCCATTTCTATGCTCATATTACATAGCGTCATACGGGCTTCCATTGAAAGCGCTTCAATGCCTTCACCACAAAACTCTGCTACATAACCTGTGCCACCAGCGGTACCTAACTTGCCAATTACCGCCATAATTAAATCTTTAGCCGTAACCGTTGGACGCAATACACCGTTAATTTGAATTTTTAACGATTTCGCCTTTTTTTGCTGTAGCGTTTGCGTTGCTAATACGTGCTCAACCTCAGACGTACCAATACCATGCGCTAATGCGCCAAACGCACCATGCGTAGAGGTATGGCTATCGCCACATACAATGGTTGTGCCAGGCAAAGTAATACCTTGCTCTGGGCCCATTACGTGCACAATACCTTGATTAATTGAGTTTAAATCGTAAAGCACAATACCAAACTCTTTACAGTTTTTATCAAGCGCCATTAATTGGTTTTTAGATACTTCGCTTGCCGCATCGAGCGAGCGGCTTTTAGTCGATACGTTGTGATCCATCGTTGCAAAGGTTTTTTCTGGGCAACGTACAGTACGGTTTTTTTCACGTAGACCTGCAAAGGCCTGCGGAGAAGTAACTTCATGCACTAAATGGCGGTCAATATAAAGTAAGTCGGTTTGCTCGTTTATGCTGGCAACGGTATGTGATTGCCAAATTTTTTCGTATAACGTTTGGGCCACTTGCTAATTCCCTAATCTGTTTGAGTTGCAGCATAACGGTGCTGCAACTTTAATATGTTATTAAATGCGTGAAACGATGGCTGCTGCCACATCGCTTGTGCTGTAACCTGCATTTGGATATATATCTGGTGTGCCAACGCCTGCTTCTACGGCTTCTGCTACTGCTTTTTCAATGGTGCGTGCAGCTTCGTCTTGCCCTAGCGAGTAACGTAGCATTAATGCGGCACTTAAAATTTGTGCTATTGGGTTTGCAACGCCTTTACCTGCAATATCTGGTGCTGAACCGCCTGCTGGCTCGTACAATCCAAAACCCGATTGATTCAAGCTTGCCGATGGTAATAAGCCCATTGAGCCTGTGATCATGGCGCACTCATCTGACAAAATATCGCCAAATAAGTTATCGCAAAGTAATACATCAAATTGGCTAGGCTGCTTAACTAACTGCATAGCGGCGTTATCTACGTAAATGTAATCTAAGCTTACTTCTGGGTAGTCTTTGCTTACTTCGGTTACTACTTCGCGCCATAATACGCTTGATGCAAGTACGTTTGCTTTATCAACCGAGGTAACATGGTTACTACGTAGTTTTGCAGCTTCAAAAGCAAAGCGTGCAATACGTTCAATTTCTTTTCGTGAGTATGTTTGCGTATCAAATGCAAACTCTTCTGCGCCTTCACCACTGCGGCCTTTTTCACCAAAGTAAATGCCACCGGTTAGCTCGCGCACACATAGAATATCAAAACCTTTTTCGCTGATATCAGCGCGAAGTGGCGACGCTGCACTTAATGCAGGTAATAACTGTGCAGGGCGTAAATTACAAAACAAACCAAAGTGCTTACGAAGCGGCAATAACGATGCGCGCTCAGGCTGCTCGTTTGGTGGTAAGTTTTCCCATTTAGGACCGCCTACCGAACCAAATAAAATAGCGTCTGAGTTTTCACACGCAGTAAGTGTACTCTCTGGTAATGCTTTACCAAATTCGTCAATGGCTGCGCCGCCAATTGCATAATGCTCGCGGTTTAGGGTAAAACCAAACTTATTGCTCACAGCATCAAGTACTTGCTCTGCTGCTGCCATTACTTCTGGACCAATACCGTCGCCAGCTAATACCGCAACGCTGTAGTTTGTTTTACTCATCCTGCTTTCCTTTGTTGTTTTAAATCAGACACTTTTTGTGCACGATAAATTAAGTTATAAACACGGATCATGGCGCGTACCGACGCTTCAACCACATCCGCTGCAATGCCCGCACCGTGGTAAGGTCGGCCATCGTATTTAGCTATAATATTTACTTGGCCTAATGAGCTTGCACCTTGGCCTGTCGCTTCTAAGTTATATTCAATCATTTCAACGCTCATACCGGTTAAGCGCTCAATAGCTGCAAACGAAGCTTCAACTGGGCCATTACCTGTCGCGGCTTCTTGTTTAGCTTCGCCATCAATGCGCATTCCAATGGTAGAGCTTGCTACCGATTGCGAGTTAGAGGCTGAGTTAACAAATTCTAATTGGTATTTTTCGTCTTTGTCGTTAATTTGATTAAAGTAAATCATCGCCTCAAGGTCGTAATCGTATACTGTGCCTTTTTGGTCAGCCAACTCGATAAAGCTTTTATATAAGCCATCCATATCGTAATCAGATTTTTGATAGCCTAATTCTTCTAGGCGATGCTCAATAACATGGCGACCCGAACGCGAAGTCATATTTAATTGGTTACTTGGCACACCAACGCTTTCTGGCGACATAATCTCATAAGTATTTTGCGCTTTTAATACACCGTCTTGGTGAATGCCTGAGCTGTGTGCAAAGGCGTTTTCGCCAACAATCGCTTTATTTGGTTGTACTGGCATATTACAAATTTTAGCCACTTGACGAGAGGCGCGATAAATTTCTTCACTTTTAATATCTGTGTATACTTTTAAGTGGTCGTGGCGCATTTTCATGATCATCGCCACTTCTTCAAGCGAGCAGTTACCAGCACGCTCACCAATGCCATTAATAGTGCACTCAATTTGGCGTGCGCCTGCTTGCACTGCCGCCACTGAGTTTGCTACGGCCAAGCCTAAATCGTTATGACAATGCACACTTAAACGCGCTTTATCAATATTTGGCACGTTATTCATTAAATGGCGGATCATAGCGGCGTATTCGTCTGGCGTTACAAAACCAACGGTGTCTGGCAAGTTAATAGTTGAAGCGCCGGCATTAATTGCCTGCTCAACAATTTTACATAAATCCCAATGCGGCGTACGACCGGCATCTTCACACGAAAACTCAACATCATCAGTATAGTTACGTGCCAATTTAATTGATTTAACAGCCATTGCTGTTGCATCGTCTAAGCTCATACGTAATTTATGTTCAAGGTGCAAAGGGCTAGTTGCAATAAAAGTATGAATACGGCTTTGTTGTGCTGTGCGAAGTGCTTCGCCACAGGCTTCAATGTCTTTAGCAACTGAGCGCGCTAAACCACAAATAATCGGGCCTTTTACTTCGGTTGCAATACGTTGCACCGAGCGAAAATCAGCAGGGCTCGAAACCGGAAAACCCACTTCCATCACATCCACATTCAAGCGGCTAATTGTATGTGCTAATTGAATTTTATCATCTTCAGTAAGGCTTGCTTTAAGTGCCTGTTCGCCATCACGTAAGGTGGTATCAAAAATCCATACTTTATCTTGCTCTTGCATAACTGCCCCTCATTCCTATGTTACCCAAATTTCAATTAATCCCAGCCGCGAGATAAAAAAAACCCCGCAATTGCGGGGTTTTTAGTGTTCAACTCGATGCAAACACACTAATCCCCGCTTACTTGCCATAGCAGTAAGAGGTTAAGTTTTAGTGTAATTAAACGAATAATATGCATCTTGTTTTCTTGTGTGTGTGTTCAGTGAAGCCTATTTTTAACATTACAAAGCGACGGAAGCAAGCATAAAAATTCCACAAAACACCTTTAAAACACAACCATAAAGAAAATAAAAACCAATAAACCTCAAATAACAAGATTAAAAATACCAAACACGCTTCTTGTCACCATAATCAAATCGGCTTTAAAGTGATCCCCGATTAGATAAGTTTTATTATTTTTATCTGGGCTTATAAAGTAATCCCATGTTTAATAATTAAAAAGCCCATCTTAATGAGCTTTATTTACTTTTAGCCAAAAATTAGTTGTATAAGTCAGCTACAAAGCAATTTACAACAATATCGAGCTATCAGCCTTGCTAATAAAATTAGCAACTTATTTTAATCACTTTTAAAAGCACTCAGAGGCCTAACTTTAGTATTTTTGGCATCTTCAACAAACCACTGCTTCACCTCTTCTTCCGTTAACCCTTTTTGCAATAGTCGCTGATATGTATTCTTTTGTGATGGAGTTGCCTGCTCACCATTTAATTTAGCGGCGAGCTCTTTTAAATCTGCCTCGGGTAGCGTTTTACTCCAAGGTAAATATTCCCTTGTTGGATTAGGTAACGGTAATTTTAGCTGCAAACCATTATTACTTGTTTTATCTGTAATTGAGCCAATATCATTAAAGTTAAAACCAGAATTGCCAGCAGAGTTAAAGTTAGCAACACCCAACTCCATTGTATATTGCCTGTCTTCTTTGTCAGTAAACATATCACTAAATTGGCTTGTAAATATGTCTCCAAAAGGCCTTAAACCTTTAATAGAAACTCGCTTTGGCGATTCATAATCTAAGCTGAAATTAGCGGCAAAAACAAAAACCTGTTCTTCACCGGCAAATGCTTTAGCATCTTGCCAATTGAGAAGCGCCCTACCTTGCATGCCTTTTTCGTTATTTGAGCCCGCTTTATTGAGTAAATCTACAAATTCTCGGTACTCCCTAAATTTAGCACCGGTTGA
Organism: Pseudoalteromonas sp. NZS127_1; assembly: GCF_015864295.1. Lineage (NCBI taxonomy): Bacteria > Pseudomonadati > Pseudomonadota > Gammaproteobacteria > Alteromonadales > Pseudoalteromonadaceae > Pseudoalteromonas > Pseudoalteromonas sp. NZS127_1. Next base: position 121,045 of record NZ_JADYXO010000012.1, read on the forward strand.
ATCATTAAATTGATAGTTATCATCTTCCCATCTATTTAACACTTGGTTATAACCTTTACTTGCATTACGGGTCGCTTTGCCTAAATAATAAAGTTTTGACTTGTAAGTAGGCCCCTCATCATTAATGCCTATTGTTTGCTGAAGTTTTAATTCGCATGGCACGCTGCGCCAATTTAAACCAATTAGTTTTTTTGTATAGTTTTCTGACTCTAACTCAGTGCAGGTCGCGATCACCATTAGGTCAACCTGGGTACTCCAGTCAAATTCATCAAAAATGATGTCATCACCATGCTGACGTACTTTAAAGCCTAAATTTTGTGCTACGCTAAATTCACTACTAAATAAACGTATAGCTGTCCCTTGCCTTTCCATCTTGCTCGTCATTAAGTAAGGTTTGCCTTCACCACCAAAGCGCACCAAAATTCGAATGCTTTTATTTCCTGCAAACAGCTCAGGACGAACAAAACTAGAACTTTTACTCGTTAAAAAATCTTTTATTAGTAATGACTCTTCATTACCACCATCGCGATCTGTGTTTAAATCCACATGATAATCAGTAGCTATATATTTGTTTTTTACACCTAAGCCATTGATTAGATTTAAATAACCTGAATCAAACATCATTTCATCGCTATTGTCTTTACGCTCCCCCATTAATGGCAATACAACCTTACTGCTACTACCTACTTGTGCACTAATGTAATAACGCATGTCTACAAAGTTATTACATTGGTAATACTCATAAGCGGTATCGTACATAAATGGTAAAAAATTATTGTCGTGCACCATAGGCTTAGTACCTAAATACGTTTTTGGCCCTAACTGAAAAAATGGTGTAAATACACAACCAAACTTTCCTGCAAAGTGCTTTTCGCTCTCTAATAGCTCAGACTCAACAAGCGGCCTTACGAGCTCTTTATAAGCAAGTTCGTTATTTACGCCATCACAGCGCGTTACTTTAAACGTAATAGGTGCAATACCGGTCATCGTGTCGTTAAACACAACCAACACACGAATGGGTGTAAAAGGGGATAGTCGCCTTGTTTTATTCGATACAATAGGCAACCACTCCTTGGAGGCTTGGTCTTGATAATATATGGCACTGTGATGATAACTTGCCTCACCATATTCAGAAAATACCGGCTCAAAGGTGTTTGCAAAGCTTTCGAGGTATTTACTGCCTTCTTTTTCTTGCGTAGAAAATGTGTGAATGGGGAAGTAATTTTGAAATTCAGCCGTAATATAATTATGCTCACGCGCGAGAGTTGGCACCGTCATCATATAAAAGCCATACGGATTAAATTGCGATTGCAAATAAAGCGTGTTTTCAGGATCTGTAACTACGGCTTTACGTGCCGCTTTATCTAGCAAGCTGTAGTTGTCACTAAAGCCGTAAAGTGCTTTTTTATCACCGCTTTTTTTTTGCTTTTGATTGGTAATGCTATCAATTAAAAACACCCAAAAGGTATCCATCCTAATTGATGCACCAGGTAAATTAGGCAGTGCCCAGCTATCACCTAATAAAAAGTTTTCTATGTATTCTTTTACTTTATAGCGCTCTAAGTTTGAATAATACTGGCTTTTATCACCTTCACGCTGAGCCCTTAGTAGTAATCCCATAAGGCCCGATATTGCCTCTGAACGTAGTCTAAACTGGGCAGCCCATTGTGTGCTTTGCTGCGCTTTTCCGTCTTTATTATATTCACTTAATAGCTCATGCATCATACCTTGATTAGCTGCACACTCTTGGCCTAGGCGTTTATCTCGCTGAATTTCTGCATAATAATGTTTACAGGCGTTATCGAGGAGTACTTCATCCATTAAATTCGCAGCTGACGTGGCGATAGCGCCGCCCGCTTTTATAACAGCTACTGCCGCAGCAATGGGAGCTGTTGCCGGAATAAATGCCATAACACCCAAAGCAATGTTAATCATTTGCCACGCCATAGCGTCGCCTGTTTCATCTACTTTTATATCATTGGCTACGGTTAAATTACGAAAACGCTCTAAACTGTCCATACCTTCACGAGATGGGCAAACATTTATTTGGCTAATAGCATATGCGGCAATGTGTACACGGCGGTTTTGTGCTCGGCTTGCCTCATCTTTATTATTTATAAGTGGTTGAGCATAACCCAGCCCTAGTACTTCAATACGCGCCTCATCAATGCCTGCTTGGGTCACTAAAATGTGCTTAACAGCCTCTGCTCGTCGCTCAGATAATGCTATATTATAATCGTAATTACCTATATCGCAGGTGTGGCCTGCCACGGTCACTTTAAGGCTCTCATTTTGCTTAAGCGCTTTTATAACAGCCTCGCTTTGCTGCAAAATGGTATTGCGGTAATCATCGGTTACTTGCTCGCTATTAAGCGAAAACGTCCCTTCAATTACTACATCTTTTACAATTTCTTTAGCACTTAAATGCTCAAAGTAATCCTGGGCAACGGTTTTATAATGCTGTTTAGCTTGCGCTAGATTAGGGATGTTTGTACCAATTTGTTGTACTGTCGTTTGCCCAAGAGCAGCAATGTTAGTAGCTAAGTCAGCTATATTGAGCGCATTGCCTGTTGCATCCATTGCCGATTTAGGAATGCCAATACGTCCAGCTATACTGCTATTATACTGTGCCATTTGTTCTGGTGTAGAAGTAGGTAAGCGCCAAAGGTTTTTTGCGAGTGCATCTTTCCAGTTATCAGTTGTTAAAGCTGCGCGAGCTTCACGTAGTTTTTTCCAAGCATCCTGCCCATCTTGCATAGCAAACACGGCATCTAGCGTTGCTTGAATGGTTTTATCTTCTGTTTCATTTAAATGAGTATGTATTGCTTTAGCAATTTTACTCCCTAAAACAAACTTACCATTAGTGGTAAAATTACCGTTACTGGCGCTAGCGGTTATATCGGTATTTATTAATCCTGCGGCTAATTGTGCGCGACCTTTTGCTACAGACCAGCCATGGCAAAAACTCTCAAAGCCACTGGCTATTTTTATAGGTTCATCACTAACTTTGGCGCGACCAATTTCTTTACCGTTTTCATCTTTAACACTAATATTTTTAGGATCATACGTGGCATGCTCGGTTTTTAAATCTTTTGCATAACTTATTAAGTGGCTATAAAAGCGAGGAAATTGTTTTATTATTGCCTCTTCAACCGAAAGCGGGTCGCAGTTAATTACATCAAACTCACCCGCTTCATTTTTTATATCAAAACGCACCATTTCGGCTAATTCATAGTAATAATAAGTACCATCAAATTGAATAGATTTATTGCACCAGCGCTTAGTCTGCTCTTCAAATAACTCTGTATTTAACCTTACTTTAGTGCGGTACAACCCTTTAGGTAACTTCTTGTCAGTACCTGATATAACAGCTAACTTTGTTTCAGGATCGAAAGTAGCAAATATGTCCTCCCCCACTGGTGGTGACAAAACAATATTTTCATCTGGAGAATAGAGAGGTATATTTGGGTTAATGCTTAAGACTATTGCCCGTGTTTTAGCCAACACATACGCTTGAATACTTTTAACATTTTTTTGAGTAATTTCTTTTGCGTACCACTTATTGTACGTGTCGTCTTCGCTATTTTCTGCAGGCTGTTTTAAATTTGTAACAGGGACTGTTTGTAACTCTAATAACGGCGTATTTGAGCTACTGTAATTTTTTAAATTATCAACAAACTCTTGAGCCCATCCATTAGGGTTATTATTGGCAATAAGCCCAATAGACTCCATTGGCGGAATAATAATAGGTCGTTCATTAATGGCAGTGTATGAATGAAATGGCTGCCGGACATCTAATGAACCACTGTTTATCGTGGATAAAATACCGGCCTTATTTGTTTTTAATACAATAGGCTTTTTTGCATCATATGTGGCTAGCTTTGGCTGCTCAGCCACCACGATTCGATTTGCTACCGGGGTTAACTTACCCACCGGTTTGTTGTTTTCAACATAACCAGTTAGTAAATAAACCAATGGGCTTGCAGATCCTTTGCTCATTTCATGCATTTTATTTTCCTTCTGCTGCTAAATTTGTAACAGCTATTGGACCTAATGTATCCAGACCCCAAATTCTCTTTTCTTTTACTAGCGCCTCAGCTTGCTCACCGGTCACTATATTTTTTGTTCTTATTATACGCCTTGAAGGATATAAGCCGTTTTCACCACGCTCTTTTGAAAACGTTGTTACATACTGCAATTGGTAATCTTCCTCTGGAGAAAAAATAACGCCATTACCTTCCCCTATTTCTGAATGTTTTATTTCAGGGTTAGCAATATTAACCCAATGAAAATGTGCTTTTGGCCTTAAATGAGTCATAAACGCTAAATATTTACCATCCGGTGAAATACGGTGGTTTTTCATCTCCCACGCTTTCGGAAAACCAAAATTAACTTTGCGTACTATTTCACCATTAAACTTATGTATCCAAAAGCCATCGTGCTTTATGGCTAAAAATTCTTTATCTCCCGGGAGTAAAAAAGCAGCGCCGCTGTGGTGAATTTGAGGTCGAGGGGTTAGATCCCCTGTTGGTACATGGTAATTAAAGTTTTTGCCATCTGAGTAAAAAATGACGTTTTCACTGTCTGAGGTCCAGTTAAACCACGGGTAACCACCCCCGCCAGACATGGTAATGAGTTTTTTTTCTTTGGTGTCGTATAACTGGCGAGTCGCTCGGTCATTTATATAACCCGAAATAGCTATATAACGGTTATCTGGTGAGCGTGCTGGTGGATGCAATCCCGCAGGCTCCATTTGAGTAAATATTTTCTCAGGAATAATACGGCGCCTATCTGAGCCATCAAGGCGTGATGACCACAGCGTGCGTACTTCGCTGTATTTGTATTTATTCCAGAACATTAACCGCGGGGTTGAAAATGTATCGGCATCGCCATACACCTCTTCACGTATGTCTAGTGGCCACTCTGGATGGTTTTTATGCTCTTTAGCCCATGGGTATTTAGCAACATCAACCTCTACTTGTGGTGAACTTTGCGATGAGGGCTCTGAGCAACCGCTTAGCAATAAGCTAAAACAAACGCTGAGGGCGCAAAGCATTCTGTGATTTTTTAAAAACGTCATTAAAACTATCCTTTTACTACATGCACTTATTTACGAGGTAATATAAATAAGCGCACTCATTAAAACTTGTGTTATTGAGTCAAAGTGCTCGTACTTACTCTTCTACTATTTCTGCCATTAAAACGGTTTCTGGCGTTTGCTTGTAAAGCTTACTGAATGGGACATTGTCGAAAATATAATAAGCTGGTTGACCATCATTTGGGTCTTGCATTAAATCAAAGTTGCCACTTTGAGGGATATTAGTAAATTTTATTTTTACCCACGTGGAATCAAGCCTTACACTGGCTATAGATTGTACTTGTTGCCAGCTATGTTGTTTATTTATAAGTATAAGCTGCTCTTTGTCATACTTTGGCGTATTTGGATCAACCTGATACATAAATACAAAAGCAGGCTTAACCATAGTTAACGGGTTTATGTTATTTACTACCATTGCCATACTGTGCGGGGTACTCATACTAACTCCCAAATACTTGTTGTAGTTTTGCTTTGGTTTTAGGGCCTGGTATGCCGTCTATGTCGAGATCGTGCTCGTACTGAAATTCTTTTACACCAATGCGAGTTTTTTTACCCATAACACCATCAACCGTACCACAATCAAACCCAAGCATATTGCACCGGCCTTGCACACCCGAAAGCGTGTCGATTGGATCTAAATTGCCTATTTGTACCGCAAAGCTTTTAGTTGGTGTGGTATCGCCTTCATTTAGGTATAAATCGACGGTGCCAGTAAGGGCATCGTTATTATTAAGTTCTACTTCGATAAGCCCATCACTTTGCAAGACGATATCTATTGTTTGGCTACCAATGTTGAGTACTACCCGTTTACCGGCTACGTTATCGCCGTCGTCGTACGATACTTGCAGGCGAAAATACTCTTTTTCGTTTTGTACAACAAAGCTATTAATGCTGTTGGTGCGCAGCGGTATAAACTTTTCTTTTTTTGGCGGAATAGTAATTTTATCGCCCGGGTAAATTAAGTTTGGGTCTGGGCGTAAGGCTTTAAACTCTGCGTTGCTTGGGTGGTTGTAAAGCGCTTTAGATGTTTGGTAGCCGTATTGCTTTGCTATGCGCAATAGCGTTTCACCTTGAGCTACAGTGTGTTGTTGGGTCATTGTGTATCCTTAAACTTTGCCTACAGACCAATCTTCGCTATCGAGTTCAAAAAAGCTTACTTTAGCGTTTTCAAAGTCGGGGCCTGATACGTTGGCATAACCGTTTTGGTCAAGTTGCCCGGTAATAATGTGGCCGTTGCGTAGGCGTATTTTGTAGCCCATGTTGGCTTGTGGCTCGCCGGTTTCGCCGAGTAGTTCTATTTCGTAGGCTAAAGTGGGTTGTTCAACAATAAATGTGGTGATGTCGGTTGCGCCACTGGCCGTTACCGTAACATTATAAACCCCCGGTTTTACTTCAGCGTAGTGCTGCCAAAACGAGACTTCGTCTGGGCGCTTTTTTTCTAGTTGTAGCGTTATTTGCCCACTAGTTGGCCCTTGCCACTGAATAACTACACTGCGGCTGTTACTGCATGAGCCTTCTATATTGAGTTTCCAACCATTGGGTACTGTTAAGCTTGTGCCTGCTTTAGCAGGTTTTCGCTCGCTATAACCTAGGTTGTAATCGTAAATTAAATTGGCATTTTTATAGCCGGTATATTGCTGGGCGAGTTGCTCTACGGTTTCGGCGGCGCTAAGTACGTGGGTTGTAAAATTTTGCCTAACAGTGTGCGATGCTTTTAATAGCATTGTGCTGTTTAGCTCTGGCTTATAAATACGTACAGCGGGCGCATGCTGTTGTATAGGTTGCGCTGCTTTTTTAGGTTTTTGATTATAACTTTGCTGATTTATAAATTGCGGACTATTTTGCGCAGCTGATTGGCTGTTTATAAATGCAGAAGTGCTTGGCGTCATTACTGTGTTATTTATAAAAGTATTATTTTGCAACGCTGTTTGCGATGATGTAATTGAACCATTATTAACCGCGCCCGAGTACTTTGTTGGTGCTTGAGTTTGTTTTGGGTAAACAGCTAGGCGTGTACTAGCTTGCTTAAACAGAGAATATGGTACCTTTTTCCACTCTTTGTCTTTAGCCCAATATTGGCACCGAGTGTCGTCGCGTAATCGCGCAGCTTGGTGTTTATCTAGCGCACCAAACAGGTTGTCTTGCAGTTGCCTTTGCAACACTTTAGGAAGTTTGCAAAGCTGAGCACGACTTAAATAAGAGAATGTAACCACAGGCTCTGAATTTTCAGGCTCATTATGTGGTTGCTCAAATAGTGGGGGGTAATTTAAGTTCACCGGATCCTTGGTGAGCATTTGCATCCTCGCTTTCTCTTAATAAGAGACTTATTTATTATTTAGTTACGGCTAAAAGGTATGCCGTTATTATAGTGCGTTAATATAAAGAAATAGGCACAAAAAATCTACAATGAATTTTTAAATTTGCTAACTTTGTTCAGTGTTTTCTCTTACGTAATGCCCGGCTCCACGAGTAATATAACGCAGCTGCCAAATAACGCGCTCAATCAATTCGTCGCGTTGCAATCCTTCTATATCGAGCGCCTCTGCACCCGCATTAAATACGAGCGTTACCATAGATTCCGCCTGAATATAGGCATGCATAGCGTTGCACTTAGTTTCGCTTTCTAGATAGTGAGCCAACTCTAAAATAAAATGTTTTACCTCGCGGGCTACAGCGGCTCTAAATGCTTTAGAAGTCCCAGAGCGTTCACGTAGTAATAACCTAAATTGATTGCTTGAGTTATCAATAAATTCCATAAACGTAACAACCGAGGTATTTATAACACTGCCGCCATCGTTTGCTATTCGTCTACGTGCTTGGCGCATAAGTTGGCGAAGGGTTAAACCTGCTTCGTCTACCATGGTTAAACCGAGTTCATCCATGTCTTTAAAATGACGATAAAAAGAAGTCGGGGCAATACCGGCTTCTCGTGCTACTTCGCGTAAACTTAAATTCGAAAAACTATGATCAGCACTCAGCTGATTAAATGCCGCTTGAATTAACGCCTGTCGTGTTTTTTGTTTCTGTTGCGCTCTAACACCCGACATCAACAGCTCCCTGAATTATTTTATATGAATATTTAGTGATATTAGCTCAATTGTACAGTCTAATACTTGACGACGAGAGTTTGAAATACTATTTTAGCTTACAGTTGTACGCTGAGATTGAGAATTATGAATAAACCACCGATTATTTGGACAAACGTCCTATTTTTTAGCCTAACCTTTTTGGCGGCTGCCACACTTGTACCTTGGTACGCCATTAGCTACGGATTTACCAGCGCGCATTGGATTGCTTTTGTTGGCTGCATGTTTTATGCAGGCTTATCAATTACTGCCGGTTACCACCGATTATGGGCACATAAAACCTATAACGCACACCCTGCGGTTGAATTTATTTTTGCGCTTGGCGGTGCTTTTGCACTACAAAACAGTGCTTTGCACTGGAGTAGCGATCACCGTATACACCACGGCCAAGTTGACGACCCAATAAAAGACCCTTACGCAGCTACTAATGGCTTTTGGTACAGCCATATTGGCTGGATGTTACGTGACTACCAAGGCGATAGCTATAACGACTATAGTAATTGTCGTGATTTACAACGTAATAAAGTGGTTATGTGGCAACACAAGCACTACTTAAAACTTGCTATTGCTATGAACGTAGGTTTGCCACTCGCACTTGGCTTAATAGTAGGCGATGTATGGGGTATGTTAATTCTTGCAGGTTTACTACGCTTAGTACTAAGCCAACACTTTACCTTTTTTATTAATTCGGTTGCACATATTTGGGGTTCTCGCCCATACACCGAAAAAAATACAGCACGCGATAACGGCTTTTTAGCATTATTTACTTATGGCGAGGGTTACCATAACTTCCATCATATTTTTGCAAGCGACTATCGTAACGGTATTAAATGGTTTCATTACGATCCAACAAAATGGATGATTCGCTCTTTAGCAGCTGTTGGTTTAGCTAATAAATTAAAGCGTACGCCAGTTGAACGCATCGAAAAAGCAAAGGCCGAAACGCTAATGAGCAAAACGCAAACGCGTCTTGCAAAATTGCCTTTAGCACAAGATAAGATTACATTATTACAACAAGAGTACGATTTACTGCTGAAAAAACTGCAAAATTATTGTTCACTACAAAAACAAGTGTTAGAAGTTAAAAAAAATAACATGGCAAAGCAGTGTGAACGCTCAGCATTAATGGCACAATACCATGAGTTGGAAGCCGCCTGGGAAAATCAAAAACAGGCATGGCTAGCACTTAATGCGAGGTTATTAAAAGCCTCTTTTAATTAATTTAGGAGTGGCTGTGGCCAAACAACCAGAACAAAAAAAAGTACCCGTGACATACCAATATGATGCAATAATTATTGGCACGGGTCCTGGCGGTGAAGGTACCGCCATGAACCTTTCAAAAAATGACAAAAAAGTAGCGGTTATTGAACGCCAAGAAGCCGTTGGTGGTGGTTGTGTTCATTGGGGAACAATTCCTTCAAAAGCGCTTCGCCACTCTGTTAGCCGTTATATTGAATACAAAGCAAACCCGTTATTTAATATTGGCGAGCGCCCTAGTCGCTTAACATTTCCTGATATTTTACGTCATGCCAGTTCTGTTATTTCTAAACAATCTAATTTACGTAGCAGCTTTTACGATCGCAACCGCATTCATATGTTTCAAGGTGATGCGAGCTTTGTAGATAAGCACACAATTGAAGTAAAAAGAAATGATGGTTCAACCGAGCGACTGACCGCTAAAACGATTGTTATAGCAACGGGCTCACGCCCTTATCGCCCACCAGAAGTCGATTTTACGCATTCTCGTATTTATGAGAGCGACACTATTTTAGGTCTTAAACACGATCCTCATCGCGTACTTATATACGGCGCTGGTGTAATTGGTTGTGAGTACGCTTCTATATTTAAAGGTTTAGGCGCTAAAGTTGATTTAGTTAATACACGCGACCGACTACTTGCTTTTATGGATGCTGAAATATCTGATGCGCTTAGTTATCACTTTTGGAATAGCGGTATTGTTATTCGTCATAATGAAGAGTTTGACCGAATAGAGACGCGTGACGACTGCGTTATTATGCATTTAAAATCAGGCAAACGCGTAAAAGCTGACTGTATTTTATTTGCTAATGGCCGTACTGGTAACACTGATACGCTAAACCTTGAAGCCATTGGTTTAAAAGCCGACAGCCGTGGTCAGCTAAAAGTGAACGAAACATACCAAACAGAAATTGATAACGTTTATGCTGTTGGTGATGTAATTGGCTACCCAAGCCTTGCAAGTGCTGCGTTTGACCAAGGTCGTATAGCTGCTGACGCCATTGCGTGTGGTAACTGTGATGACCGCCTGATTATCGATATTCCGGCTGGTATTTATACCATTCCAGAAATGAGCTCAGTAGGTAAAACAGAGCAAGAACTTACAGCCGCTAAAGTACCGTATGAAGTTGGCCGTGCACAGTTTAAGCATTTGGCTCGCGCGCAAATTGCTGGTACTGAAGTAGGTAGTTTAAAAATATTATTCCATACTGAAACCAAAGAAGTACTTGGCGTACATTGTTTTGGCGAGCGTGCCTCTGAAATTGTTCACATTGGCCAAGCCATTATGGAGCAAAAAAATGGTGGCAATAATATCGACTACTTTGTAAATACCACATTTAACTACCCAACCATGGCTGAAGCCTACCGTGTTGCGGCATTAAATGGTTTAAATCGCTTATTTAAATAAGTAGTTTTAAAAGCCTTTATAAATAGGTAACAAAAAACCCGCAACTTAGCGGGTTTTTTACTTTTAAACAGTTTTAAAGTTTATTTAAGTAGCTATTACTTATGGTACTTAGCACTTAGCTCATGTACTGCATTAATGAATACACCAGCATTTTCAGGGTCTACATCTGGTGTAATACCGTGGCCTAAGTTAAACACGTGGCCATTGCCTGTACCGAAGTCTTCTAAAATAGTGCCTACTTCTTGGCGAATACGCTCTGGTGTACCGTGTAACATAGATGGGTCCATATTACCTTGTAGCGCTACTTTATCACCCACACGGCGCTTAGCGTCGCTAATATTAATAGTCCAATCAAGACCAATTGCATCACAACCTGTTGCTGCAATAGCTTCAATCCATTGACCACCATTTTTAGTGAACAAAGTAACCGGTACTTTACGACCATCGTATTCACGAATTAAGCCATCTACAATTTTATGCATATATTGCAGTGAAAATTCGTTGTAATCGCGCGGGCTTAATACACCACCCCATGAGTCAAATACCATTAGCGATTGCGCGCCAGCTTTAATTTGAGCATTTAAATAATCAATAACTGAGTCAGCTAACTTATCGAGTAATAAATGAAGTGTTTGCGGCTCTGCAAACGCCATTTTTTTGATTTTACCAAATACTTTGCTGCTACCGCCTTCAACCATATAAGTTGCTAGCGTCCAAGGTGAACCAGAAAAACCAATAAGCGGTACTTCACCTTTAAGTTCACGACGAATAGTGCTTACTGCGTTCATTACGTAGCCAAGCTCGTCTGTAGGGTCTAACTTTGGAATTTTTTTAACATCAGCAAGTGATGAAATAGGACGTTCAAACTTAGGGCCTTCGCCAGTTTCAAAGTAAAGACCTAAACCCATCGCATCTGGAATCGTTAAAATATCACTAAATAATATAGCGGCATCTAACGGGTAGCGACGTAGTGGCTGCAGTGTTACTTCACATGCAAGTTCAGCATTACGGCACAGGCTCATAAAATCGCCCGCTTGTGCACGTGTAGCGCGATACTCTGGTAAATAGCGTCCTGCTTGGCGCATCATCCATACCGGAGTTACATCAACAGGTTGTTTTGCAAGTGCACGTAAATAACGGTCGTTTTTTAATTCGCTCATGGCGTAAATGATCCTAAGACTTGTATAAATTGTGCAAGATTGTACCACCATATTCTCCGACCCTCTATTGCTTAGGGACGAAAACAGCTTTACCTAGAGGCAGATCAATATAATGGCGTGCTTTAATCCATTTTGACTATAAAGTAAGCAAAAAAGAATAACATTTAAAACTTTTTATTAATATGTTTGCAACATTACAAAAACCTTGTTATTGTTTGTCCCGCGTTAACAAAAAAAATAATAAAAATCTTAAAACAATAAAAATAAATGTTTTAAAATAATAACAATAAAAATCATCTCATAAAAATAAGAAAGCTTGTTATAACAAGTCACTGAAAGAAATTAGACCACCGTAACTGGTGGTTTTTTCTTGCCTAAAATAAAATCCCTCGCCTTAGATTATATAAAAAGGTACACCCCTCAAAGTAGCTCAACTTTACTTGTTGATATACTCGCAAATTAAATATATCTTGATGTACATAAACTTATTATATTCTAATTGAAAGACCAACCCAGCTAGGAGAACAGTTATGCTGACGCGTGTAGAAAAAGCTCAACAAAAATGGGGTGGTAGCCACACAGTAATTGATAAATGGCTAAACGAACGCCAAGACCTTATTGTACTTTATTGCAAAATTGCAGGTTTTACGCCGTACGAAAAACAAGATCAAGCATTGCCAGAGCCAAAACTAATTGAATCATTTTGCCAACTTTTAATGGATTACCTATCTGCGGGCCATTTTGAAGTGTATGACGATATAGCAAAAGCATGTGAAAAAAAGGGCTTACAGAGCCAAGAGCTTGCAAACTCTATTTACCCGCGTATTTCCAGTACAACCGACATAGCGTTAGATTTTAATGATAAGTACGCTGAAGTAGACAAAGAAGACTTGTTAAAGGGTTTTGATGATGACTTGTCTGTTATTGGTGAGGCATTAGAAGCACGCTTTGCACTTGAAGATGAGCTTATTGATAACTTGTTTTCTAATCACGCAAACTAATATGTTATTTACGCATATTAAAAAAGGGACCTAAGGTCCCTTTTTGCATTTACACAATAAGCTTATTATTGTGCTGGTGCTTCTTCATTTTGAATTTCAAGTAATTCAACTTCAAATACAAGTGTTGAATTAGCTGGAATCTTACCTAAGTCGCGGTCGCCGTAAGCAAGTTCTGAAGGAATAGTGAACTTGTACTTAGAACCCACTGACATAAGTTGTAAACCTTCAGTCCAACCAGCAATTACGCGGTTAAGAGGGAAAGTTGTAGGTTCGTTACGTGCATATGAGCTATCAAACTCAGTACCGTCTAATAAAGTACCTTTGTAGTGTACTTTAACTACGTCTGTTGCTACTGGCTTTTCGCCATCGCCATCGCCTTCGCTAAGTACTTCATACTGCAGGCCAGACTCAGTTACTGTAACGCCTTCTTTTTTAGCGTTGTCAGCTAGGTATTTAACACCCGCTTCTTTGCTTTTTTCAGACTCTACTTTTGCTTTTTCTTCTTGCTTAGTACGTACTGATGTATCTAGTTCAGTTAATACTTCGCGAATTTTTTCTTCGTCAATTTTTGCATTACCAGCAAGTGCATCTTCAAAACCACGGATTAGAAGTGCTTGGTCTAGCTCAATACCAATTTCTGTTTTGTCTGCTAGGTCTTTATTTAAAAAGTTACCTACAGATGCACCAATACCGTATGCTTGTTGCTGTTCTACAGTGTCTAATTTAACTTCAGCTTGTTCTTTTTTTGCTTCTTGATTACAAGCTGTAAGCGCTAAAACTGACGCTGCAATCAATGACAATCTAATCGTCTTTTTCATTTTAAATCTCCGACACACTTTGCAGTTGTCATTTTAATGTATTATTACTAGTTAAAGATTAACGGCCCACATGATAGGCTGCTTGTTTAATGACTAAATTCCACATTGTTAGCTAAACTAAAAACATATCCAGTGATTAGACAAACAACCTAGGCATTTAACGCGTCCTAGTCTAACCTCTCAGTCACTAAGAGTTAAGGGGAAATACCTGTAATATGTCGATATTTCGTACTTTTTTAATCGTATTTAGCTGTTTTTTAGCCATCGCCTGTACCGATAAAAAGCAACACGCTGTAGCAAGTTACGAACATGCTGCACAAGGTGCGTTTTCATCAACACTTTCAAACGATGGTAAATACAGTTTGATCTCCTCTATCAACCATGGGGTCGCCCTGTGGGATAATCAACAGCAGGTACTAAAATACCAATGGTTTCAGCAGCAAGCTCAAGACAGTTTGGTATACGCCGTTGCTATTGCTTTTGATAACAGCGTGGCTGTTACCGCCGAAAAAACCACGTTTGCTGTGTGGGATATAGCCACAGGCAAAAATAAAGGTTATTACAAAATACAAAAAGCCAGTATTCGCGATATTGCTATTAGCAATCAAGGCCGTAGTGTTTTATACGGCCGTAGCGACGGCGTTGTCGTATTTGTAAACCTAGAAACCGGACGTCGTATTGAGTTTTTAGGTCATCAAGATAAAGTTAACACCGTTGACCTATCACCTAACGGACGCTACGCCTTAAGTGGCTCTAACGATTATGTTGCTTACTTTTGGGATACACGTACAGGGCAAGTAATTCATCGTTTTAATCACCCAACGCGTGTTACCCAAGTGACGCTCGATCCACAGGGTCGCTATGCGTTTACGGCCGACAGTATGGCACAAGCAAATGTATGGAAGCTGACTACAGGTGATCTTGTGAGTAAACTGAAGTATATTGCGCGTCAGAAAATTTTTACTGCTGTGCGTTTTAACGAACAAGGCACTTTGCTTGCAACCGGCTCGCCAAATAAGCGCGTAGATTTGTGGCAAATACCAAGCGGTGAAAAGATTCAAACTTGGCAGGTTACCCCGCGCGAAGGCAGTAAGCCTAAATCGGCGGTGGTGCTAGATGTGACATTTACAGATAACGGTAAGTCGTTGTTAACCGAAAGCTCCAGCGGTATCGCAGAGCGATTTATTATACGAGAGAATAATGAACACAATTGAACATCGCTTAATGGAACTTGAAGCCAAAGTGGCTTTTCAAGACGAAACGATTGAAGTCTTAAATGATGAAATAAAAGTGCACCAGCAACTGTTAGCAAAAATGAAACGCCAAACTGAGCTGCTAGCAGAGAAGATTAAAGAGTCGCAGTCATCATCGTCTATGATGTCTGAAGCACCTGAGCCGCCTCCACCGCATTACTAAAACCGGTAAAAATTAGGCAATAAAAAACCGGGTTAGTCGCCCGGTTTAAATACACCAATTACTTGTTCAAATTGGCGAGTAGACGCCTGAACAGCGTTATCGGGTTGCGCCATTTTATGACCACACTCAACACACTCTACTTTTTCAACATCATGTTCTCTGTATAGCATCATAGTATCCATGGCTTTGCAGTCAGGGCACGATGCACCAGCAATAAATCGCTTCTTTTGTCTCACAACATTTTTCCTGTGGTTTGAACTGCCGCTATTTTATCGTATAACTTCACTTGTTGATACGCTTGATAAGAGCATTAAGTTCTATGTTATGATAGCGCCAACTTAACAAGGGCACAGCAAAGTAACGCATTCATGATCCAAATCTCAGAAATAGAACTACTTCGTGGCGGTAAAGCCTTATTAAAAAACGCATCAGCTACGTTATTCCCAGAGCACAAAGTAGGCCTTGTTGGCGCTAATGGCTGCGGAAAATCAACGTTATTTGGTTTACTAAAATCAGAACTGCAATTAGATGCCGGTAACTGCAGCATTCCAAAAGATTGGTCTATTGCCTCTGTTAAGCAAGAGACACCTGCACTTGAAATAAGCGCGATTGATTATGTACTTCAAGGCCACCCAGAATACTACGCAATGCGCATAGCACTGCGTGAGGCCGAGAAAAACAACGATGGCGACACACAAGCCAAAGTACATATTCAGCTTGAAAACATTAAAGGCTACAGCATTGAATCAACCGCCGGTGAGCTATTACACGGCTTAGGCTTTGCCAATAACCTTATAGAAAACCCTGTCAGCTCATTTTCGGGTGGTTGGCGTATGCGTTTAAACCTTGCCCAAGCATTAATACGCGACGCCGATTTACTACTTCTTGATGAGCCAACAAATCACCTTGATTTAGATGCCGTTTATTGGCTTGAGCGTTTTTTACGTGCTTATACCGGCACCCTTGTACTTATATCACATGACCGTGAGTTTTTAGATGCGGTGGTTGATCAAATTTGGCACGTAGATAAGCAGCTTATCAACGTGTACAAAGGTAACTACTCGCAGTTTGAACGCCAAAAAGCAGAGCGCTTGCTACAACAACAAGCGATGTTTGATAAGCAACAAGATCAAATTGCGCACCTTGAGCAGTTTATAACGCGCTTTAAAGCAAAAGCCAGTAAAGCTAAACAAGCACAAAGCCGTGTAAAAGCACTTGAACGCATGGAAAAACTAGCGCCAGCACATGCCGACTCGCCATTTAACTTTGAGTTTGCAGAGCCAAAAGCATTACCAAACCCACTAATGACAATAGATAAAGCCAAAGCGGGTTATGGTGACGTCACTATTTTAAATAATATAGAGCTAAACCTTGTACCAGGTAGCCGAATTGCTTTACTTGGTCGAAATGGCGCGGGTAAATCAACGTTAATTAAACTGCTTTCTGGTGATTTAGAGCCGCAAGCGGGCGAAGTTATTCAGCACCATGGATTAAATATTGGTTATTTTGCGCAGCATCAGCTTGAATCTCTTGATTTAAAAGCCAGTGCAATAACGCACATACAACGACTAGACCCAAAAGCCACTGAACAATCACTACGTGACTTTTTAGGCGGCTTTGCCTTCATTGGCGATAAAGCGCTTGAGCCTGTAGCCCCGTTTTCGGGCGGCGAAAAAGCACGTTTAGTACTTGCCATGTTGGTATATCAAAAACCAAACTTATTACTACTCGATGAGCCAACTAACCACCTTGATTTAGAAATGCGCCATGCACTTGTTATGGCACTACAAGGTTTTGAAGGCGCTATGGTTACCGTATCGCACGATCGCCATATGCTTAAAAATACCGCCGATGAGTTTTACTTAGTAGATGACGGCAAAGTAACCCAGTTTGGTTACGACCTAGATGCATATTACCAATGGCTACTTAATGCGAATAAAGAAGCGGTTAAAGCGCAGCAAACCGACGAGCCTAAAGCAAACCCAGGTGTTAATCGTAAGGAGCAAAAGCGCTTAGAGGCTGAGTTTAGAAAAGCCATTCAGCCACTTAAAAAGCAAATTGAAAAGCTTGAAAAGCAACTCGATAAATTCACCGCTGAATTAAGTGAAGTTGAAGTGACCTTAGGTGATAACGAAATGTACAACGACGACAACAAAACCAAGCTTAAAGAGTTATTAGCCAAGCAAGCAACCCTTACGCCAAAACTTAACGACGTTGAAGAAGAGCTTCTTATGGCACTTGAAGAAATGGAAGAAAAAGAACAGGCATTCACCGATGAACTTGCTCAATAGCGACCATTTTTGGCAGTTTGCGTGCACTTTGTACGCAAAGCCTGAGCAACAAACAACCTTGCTGGCACTACAAAACCAGCAAGGAAAAAACGTTAATTTATGCTTATTGCTACTTTATTTAGATTCATTAAATTTAAGTATTAATACCCAACAGCTAAATGAGTTAACGCAAGTAGTTAGTGAATTTGATACTTATGCATTACAGCCTCTGCGCGCTGCTCGTAGCTATTTAAAAGCTAACCAGAATACGATAAGTGATTACGCCACAATACGCGCAGAGTTACTAAGCACTGAGCTAAAGCTTGAAAAACAACAGCAACATATGTTGATTGAAGCAGTAAATGAGTTTGAATTAATCGAGCATGCAGAACCAAACAATATTGAGCTGTATATGAAAGCCACTTAGGCTGCGACTTTTTATACCCTCCTCCACTGCTCATTCTATTTTCTTTGTGCAAAAAACCTTTAAGTAATTTATTCACAAAGAGGTTAAGAGGCGCTTCGCTTTTAGAGGAAAACAAACTAGATTACTTAGATAAAAATATAAATATTGAGCGGTTGTTTAGCTCAGCATTTTATTACCCTGCCCTAATTTTCTTCTCTTTTTCTTCTTTTTGCGCAAAGACCTTTAAGTAATTTACTCACAAAGAGGTTAAGAGGCGCTTCGCTTTCGGAGTTTTTCAAGTTAGTTGTCGCATCAAATTAAATTTTATGCCGCCCGCATTGCTTCTTTTTTCTCTGGATTTAA